>NZ_LWGG01000001.1:0-14054 GCF_001635365.1 Oleiphilus sp. HI0128
CTTGGGGACTTTTGCTGCAGTACTTCACTGCTTAGCTCCTAAGGTTGGTGAGATTGTAATGAATACTGGCTATAAGATGTTCCCTGATTCAGCTGCGGCTCAAGGTAAGGGGCAAGCTAATGAAAAGCCAAAAGTTTCAACAGAGCAGGTTGCATTCGCTGCGATCATGCGTGGTATTCACTGGTAAGGCGTTTTGTCTAGCTAGTATTTGATGCTATGTAGTAATAGAAAAGGGGCTTCGGCCTCTTTTTCTTTTTTAGAAGCTTACTTTTTCAGAAAAAGTAACTAAGAAATGGTGTAATTATTTTTACTGGCTGTGTAATATAGCCACGTTGTTTTAACCACACTAAGAGATACGTTCTGTATCTCTATCGAATAAAACTTTTAAGGAAGGTAATAACTAATGAGTGTTTTAGTTGGTAAGCAAGCTCCTGATTTTACAGTATCTGCAGTACTAGGTGACGGTTCTATCGTTGATGAATTTACGTTTTCTGAAGCGACAAAAGGCAAGTATGCCTTGGTGTTCTTTTATCCATTAGATTTTACTTTTGTTTGTCCATCTGAGTTGATTGCTCTGGATCACAGAATGGATGACTTCAAAGCTCGTGGCGTTGAAGTTATTGGTGTTTCTATCGATTCTCACTTCACTCACAACGCTTGGAGAAACACTCCAATCAATGATGGTGGTATTGGTCAGGTAGGTTATACGCTAGCAGCAGACATGAACCACGATATTTGTAAGGCTTATGATGTTGAGTCAGAAGGTGGTGTTGCATTCCGTGGTGCATTTTTGATTGATACTAACGGTACTGTTCGTTCGCAAATCGTTAACGATTTACCGCTTGGTCGTAATATGGACGAATTGATTCGTCTAGTTGACGCGCTTCAATTCCATGAAGAGCATGGCGAGGTTTGTCCTGCAGGTTGGAATAAAGGTGACAAAGGTATGAACGCTTCTCCTGATGGCGTTGCTGCATACTTATCAGAGAATGCCGACAATCTTTAATGGTCGATAAGTCTTTGTAATATGAAAAAGCCCAACATTAAGTTGGGCTTTTTTGTTTTTTAGTGCTCTTGTTTTGAATAAAGTCGTTCAAAGCTCCATACGAGCATTATGGGGATGGTGATAGCTAGCGTTCCCATGCTGTAGTCTGATAAAGAGCGCTCAGTAATTCCATGAATCAAAAGCATGAAAATATCCAGGGTAATCAGCCCGAAAAGAGCGCCAGATATATAGTCGCTATAATCATGATACCAAGGTGTGGCGTTACTCATTGTTGTTCTACCTTTCTTGTGTTTCAGGCAGTTGCTGTGCCCGATAGTTTTTATTTTTATTGTGACAAAAGCAGAATATCACGGTGTGTTGGTGCTGTAAGAGTATAGTCAGGGCTATCTCTTCGCTGCAAGTATATCTTGCAGGACTTGCTTAGTCTTCAAACCATACCTGATTTTCACCATTTTCTCGGGCTAGATACAGGCGATTGTCAGCATTTTTTAAAAGCTCAATTAAAGAGTTATTGTTGTTCTCGGTTATTCCTGCTGAAACAGTGAAGTTGAAGCTGAACTCATCTATCATAACAATATGGTCTTCAACTAGCTCCCTAAAGCCGTCTACAAGCTTTGCTGCTTGTTCCAGGCTTAGCCCTGCCATAAGTATTGCAACGTCAGAGTCGTTTATTCGAGCGTATTGGAAGCGATTGAATGCCTTTGGTAGCAGGGTGGTTAGATTGCGCATGGTGATATCGGGCGCATCCAGGCCGTGCTTGTCTTGAATGTTATGCATTTGGTCAACAGAGAGTAGAGCAACAGATACTGGGGTGCTCTGGCTTACGGCCTTTTCTAACTCTTTGTTCCCATCAAGAAAGAACTTCTGTTTGTTGGGCAGCCCTGTAACAAAGTCATGGAAGGCGAGATATTTAAGCGTTTGGGAATGCTCAAGGTTTTCGATGTTGTGTAAAATGCGGCAATGAAACTCTTCATGGCTAAAGGGTTTGTTCAAGAAGTCGTTTGCGCCATTTTTTATGAACTTGGCAGTTAGTTTTCCGTCACCTTCACCAGACAAGCCGATTATAACCAGCTCATTCTTGCTCACCTCTTTTCGGATGTTTTTGACCAAGTCAAAGCCGTTCATTCTTGGCATGTTGTAATCGGTAATCAGTAGTTTAATATCTGGGTGTTGTTCAAGGGCCTCTAAAGCCGTGTCGCCATCGTCTGCGGTGTGCACTTGATAAAGGTGTGTCTCAAGTTGCTGTTGAATGTAGCGGCGAGACATTTTGGAGTCGTCTGCTACAAGAATTTTTATATGCTGGTTTTTTTCAAGGCGCTTAATCAGCTTT
Organism: Oleiphilus sp. HI0128; assembly: GCF_001635365.1. Taxonomy (NCBI): domain Bacteria; kingdom Pseudomonadati; phylum Pseudomonadota; class Gammaproteobacteria; order Oceanospirillales; family Oleiphilaceae; genus Oleiphilus; species Oleiphilus sp. HI0128. Next base: position 2,337 of record NZ_LWGG01000001.1, read on the forward strand.
ATGACATACTCGTAAGAGAAGCGGCTTTCTTTTACAACGTAGTCGACGATTCGCTTTTCCAGCATTTTCTCCCTTTTCTCTTCATCGTAATTTCCCGTGAGTACGATGGTGGGGATTTTTTCTGCAATGGTGTAGTCAACGACTTCTCCATCCGGTGCGTCAGGAAGGTTTAGGTCGACCACTGCAACAAGGTACGCATCTGCGCCATTATTTTGAATGTGTTCCTTTGCTTCTGCGAAGGACGTGGCGATGTCAAAAGGGAAGCCAGCATTGCTTTTGTTGATGTGTTTGATGATTTTTACAACAATCGAGCTGTCTTCAACAAGTAAGAATTTTTTCATAGTTGAGGGTACGCTAGTCTGTACATAATAAAAGGGCGCTATATAGAAGCCGTGGGTTTATCTATCAGCTTAGTAGTTCCTCGCATAGTCTCCAGTTTTTAGTCTTCAAAAAGTTTAAATATGGTCACTTTTGACATTCAAATATGTTAGAATCGCGACCTTTATTTTAATAATCAGAATAAACAGGAACGCTGTCCATATGGGTGATCAAGCGAAAGAAATCCTTCCAGTTAATATTGAAGACGAATTGAAGCAGTCGTATCTCGATTATGCGATGAGTGTTATCGTTGGTCGTGCCTTGCCTGATGCGCGTGACGGTCTCAAGCCTGTGCATCGTCGAGTCTTGTTTGCGATGAGCGAACTGGGGAATGACTGGAACAAGGCGTACAAGAAGTCAGCACGTGTCGTCGGTGACGTAATCGGTAAATATCACCCTCATGGTGACTCCGCCGTATACGATACGATTGTACGAATGGCTCAGCCTTTCTCTTTGCGTTACATGCTTGTAGATGGACAGGGTAACTTTGGTTCCATAGATGGTGATAACCCAGCTGCGATGCGATATACCGAAATTCGTATGCAGAAGCTTGCTCATTCGTTGCTTGCTGACTTGGACAAAGAAACAGTCGATTTTGTTCCTAACTATGACGGTACCGAGCAGATACCCGAAGTTATGCCGACTAGAGTTCCTAACCTGTTGGTGAATGGCTCGTCAGGTATCGCTGTTGGTATGGCGACTAATATTCCACCACACAACTTAACTGAAGTTGTTGGTGCTTGCCTTGCTCTGATGGAAAATAGTGATATTACCTGTGAAGAGTTGATGGAAATTATTCCAGGTCCAGATTTTCCAACCGCTGCGATTATTAATGGTCGTGCAGGGATAGTCCAGGCTTACCAGACTGGCCGCGGGAAAATTTATTTAAGAGCGCGCTATGAGGTCGAGACCGATAAGAATGGAAAAGAGCGCATTGTCGTTACAGAAATTCCATATCAGGTTAATAAAGCCCGTTTGATAGAGAAAATAGCCGAGCTTGTTAAAGACAAGAAGATCGAAGGTATTACCGAGCTTCGTGACGAGTCTAATAAAGAAGGTATGCGAATAGTGATCGAACTTCGACGTGGCGAAATGCCTGAAGTGATCATGAACAACCTTTATGCCCAGACTCAACTTGAGAACGTATTTGGTATTAATATGGTTGCTTTGGTTGATGGTGAGCCAAAGACGATCAATCTAAAGCAATCGCTAGAAATATTCGTCAAGCACCGAAGAGAAGTCGTTACTCGTAGAACAGTCTACTTGCTCCGTAAAGCGAGAGAGCGTGGGCATGTGTTGGAAGGTTTAACGGTTGCTTTGGCAAATATCGATCCGGTTATTGAGTTAATCAAGAAGTCACCAAGTTCTGCGGAAGCGAAAGAAAAACTCTTGGCTCAAGCTTGGAGTCCTGGTGATGTGACCGCGATGCTTGCTAGTGCAGGTGAGAATGCCTGTCGCCCAGATGATTTAGAACCACAGTATGGCTTGCGTGATGGTAAATATTACTTATCGCCAACTCAGGCTCAAGAAATTCTGAATATGCGTTTGCACCGTTTGACCGGTTTGGAAACGGAAAAACTCATTGGCGAATATCGTGAGATACTAGAGCGAATCGGAGAGTTTTTAGCGATTCTGAGTGATCCGGTTAAATTGATGCAGGTTATTCGTGAGGAGCTTGAAGCGGTTCTTGAAGAGTATGGAGATGAGCGCCGTAGTGAGATTATTTCTTCACGTCGTGATTTGACAGTTGCAGATTTAATCAATGAAGAAGACCTGGTAGTTACTATTTCTCATGGAGGCTATGCAAAAACTCAGCCTGTTGAAGATTATCAGGCTCAGCGTCGCGGTGGTCGAGGGAAGTCTGCAACGTCGATGAAGGATGAAGACTTTATCGAAAAACTACTCGTGGCCAATTCCCACGATACGATTTTATGCTTTACCAATAAAGGTAAGGTTTACTGGTTGAGAGTGTTCGAAATTCCGCAGGCCAGCCGTGGTTCTCGTGGTCGCCCAATGGTGAATATTCTGCCATTGGATGAAGGCGAACGCGTAACGACTTTCTTGCCTGTTCATGAGTACGCTGAAAATAACTTTATCTTTATGGCTACAGCTAACGGTACGGTTAAGAAAACTCCGCTCGAAAACTTTGCTCGCCCACGTAGTTCTGGTTTGATTGCTTTAGCTCTTGATGACGGGGATACGTTGATCGGAGCCTCGATCACTGATGGTGACCGTGACATTATGTTGATGAGTAACTCGGGTAAGATGATTCGCTTCCATGAGTCAAATGTAAGAGCGATGGGACGAACTGCTCGAGGTGTTCGCGGTATTAAAATAGCTGAAGAGCATCAGGTTGTATCCTTGATTATTCCTGAAGAAGAAGGCCTGTTATTGGTTGCAAGTGAAAATGGTTACGGTAAGCGTACTCGCATGGATGAATTCTCAGTAATCGGGCGTGGTGGTCAAGGCGTGATTGCAATGCAATGCTCCGAGCGAAATGGTTTGTTGGTGTCTGCGGTTCAAGTTAAGGAAGGTGATGAGCTGATGCTTATTTCCGATAAAGGCACTTTGGTTAGAACTCGTACAGAAGAAGTTTCGATCCTCGGTCGAAATACTCAGGGTGTAAGGCTGATCAAGCTATCTCAAGAGAATGAGCATTTAGTTGGTGTGGAGCGTGTTGATGAGTCTAGTCTTGATGAACAAGAAATAGAAGAGGGAACTGATACTGTTGAGGCAGGCGCTTCGAGTGAATCAGATGAATCTTCAGATCAATCACCTGAGGCCTAACTGGAAATATAATGGTAGATGAAGCAACAGAGCTCGCAAAGCTACGGGCTCAGATTGATGAGATTGATCAAAATATTCAGTCTTTGATCAACCAGCGCGCAGCTTGTGCTCAGCGTGTTGCTGAGGTGAAGCAGGCTGCTGCCGGTAATGAGCTTGTGCAGTATTATCGCCCTGAGCGAGAGGCTCAGGTCCTGCGGGCCGTAATGGAACGCAATACGGGGCCTATGCCAGATGAAGATGTTGCTAAGCTCTTCAGAGAGATAATGTCCTGTTGTCTAGCCCTTGAAAAACCAATGAAGGTAGCTTTTTTAGGGCCGGAAGGTACTTATACGCATGCAGCGGCCCTAAAACATTTTGGACACTTTGTTCATGCTCAGCCTATGAGTGCAATTGATGAAGTGTTTCGAGAGGTGGAGTCTGGCCAGGCAAACTATGGCGTTGTACCAGTTGAGAACTCAACGGAAGGCGTTGTTAATCATACTTTGGATAGTTTCGTAAATTCACCTTTATTCATTGCTGGTGAAGTGAAGTTAAGAATTCATCACCACTTGCTATCGAATGATGAAATCAAACCCTCTGATATCAAACGAGTCTATTCCCATCAGCAATCTTTGGCGCAGTGCCGGAAATGGTTGGATGCGAATTGCCCTCAAGTTGAGCGTGTTGCTGTTAGTAGTAATGCCGAGGCTGCAAAGCTCAGCATGAAAGAAGAAGGGGCTGTTGCGATCGCTGGTGACATGGCAGCCGAGCAGTATAGCTTACTCAAACTTGTCGAGAATATTGAAGATCAGCCTGATAATACGACCCGCTTCTTGATTATCGGTAGCGATGTTGTTCCTGCTAGCGGTCAAGATAAGACCTCTATTATGGTGTCGGCCAAGAACAAACCAGGGGCACTATATCACGTCCTTGAGCCTTTCCATCAAAATGATATTAGCCTTACCCGCCTGGAAACTCGGCCTTCGAATTCCGGTACTTGGGCCTATGTGTTCTTTATTGATTTCGAAGGTCATATCGATGACGAAGGCGTGCAGAAAGTTGTTCAGCAGGTTTCTCCTGATGCGGTAGAAATTAAACATCTCGGTTCTTACCCGGTGGGTGTGCTCTAGTGAAAAAATCTGACCAGCTTTCAGGTTTGGCTGTAGCGCCTGTCCAGGCTTTGCATCCTTATCAACCCGGAAAACCCATTGACGAGCTAGAACGAGAGTTGGGTATTAGCGATATTGTAAAGCTGGCAAGTAATGAAAATCCTCTGGGTATGAGTGAATTGGCAAAACAAGCCATTTCAGCTGAGCTCGCTGAGGGAAGTCGTTACCCTGATGGCAATGGCTATAAACTAAAGTATGCCTTAAAAGAGTATCTGTCATTTCAAGGGCATGACATCAGCCTTGAGAGCATGACGCTTGGCAACGGCTCAAATGACTTGTTGGATATTATTACTCGTTGTTTTTCTGATCGAGATTCTGAAGTAATTTTCTCTGAATATGCCTTCGCAGTTTATGCGATATCCTGTCAGGCTGTAGGTGCTAAAGCTGTTGTAGCTCCCTCAAAAGATTGGGGTCATGACCTTGATGCAATGTATGAGCGAATTTCTGAGAAAACCAAACTAATATTTATTGCTAACCCGAATAACCCAACGGGGACATCGATCAATAAAGATCTTTTGCTTGAGTTTCTAGCCAAGGTGCCGGAACGAGTGATTGTTGTTTTGGATGAAGCTTATTGTGAATACATTTCCGATGAAGACTTTCCGGATGGTATCGGTCTTGTCGAAAAGCACACAAATCTGATTGTTACTAGAACCTTTTCCAAAGCTTGGGGGTTGGCTTCTTTGCGTGTGGGCTATGCTGTCTCTCATCCGGGTATCGCGAATATCCTTAATCGTGTACGGCACCCGTTTAATGTCAATTCTTTAGCATTAGCCGCAGCAGCTGCTGTTTTAAGAGATGATGCCTACCTAAAGGCTAGTGTTGAGTGTAATGCTCAAGGGATGTGTCAGATGGCGCTTGCTCTTGAGCATCTCGGGCTAGAATTTATTCCGTCAAAAGGTAACTTTATTACCTTTGATACGGGTGTTGATGCTATGGAAATTTATCAGCGCTTGTTGAAGCTTGGTGTGATTGTGCGCCCTGTAGCGAATTACGGTATGAACTCGTTCCTTCGTGTATCTATTGGTTTGGAGCAGGAGAATTCAAAGTTTATTAAAGCACTCGACTCTTTACGAGAGGAAGGATGCTTGTGAGCTCGCGCATTGCAAGGTTGGCTGTAATTGGTGTTGGGTTGATTGGTGGCTCCTTGGCTAAGGCCGCGAGAACTGAAGGTTTTGCAGCACACACTTGCGGTTACTCCTTAAATCATAGTGAGGCTAAGCTTGGTGTTGAGTTAGGAGTTATCGATGAGGCTGCTGAATCTATCGCTGCGGCAGTGAAAGGTGCTGACTTGGTTGTGCTGGCGGTTCCTGTAAAGGCATTTGAAGATGTCTTAAGTGAAGTAAAGGTGTCATTGAAAGAGGGGGCTGTTGTTACCGATGTTGGTAGCGTAAAAAAATGCTTTCTTGAGGCTGTTGAAGCAGTCTATGGTGAGGTACCTTCGTTTGTCGTTCCGGGGCACCCAATAGCGGGCTCGGAACGCAGTGGAGTCATGGCTGCTGATGAAAATTTATATCAGCGCCATAAAGTCATATTGACACCCTTAAAAAATACTAACCATCTTGCTTTGTCCCTGGTTCGGTCTATGTGGCGTATGGCCGGTGCGACCGTGCTTGAAATGTCGATTGAGAAGCATGATGAAGTCCTTGCTGCGACTAGCCATTTGCCACATTTGTTAGCCTTTTCGTTGGTCGATACGCTTGCCGGTGAGGAGCAGAACCAAGAGATCTTCCGTTATGCAGCGGGAGGCTTTAGAGATTTTACTCGTATTGCCGCAAGTGATCCTTTGATGTGGCATGACATTTTTCTTGCCAATAAAGATGCCTTACTTAAGGTTTTAGATCACTTTACTTCAGACCTTGCTTCCTTGAGAACCAGTGTCGAGCAAGGCGATAGTCAGCACTTGTTAGGCGTTTTTACGCGAGCTAAGTCTGCGAGAGAGCACTTTTCAAAAATACTAAACGGACAGTCGTATACCGATACTATGAATACTAAAAATGTAACGTTCAAAATGGCACCTGGCGGTGAAGTTCGCGGAAATATCCGAGTAGCGGGCGATAAATCGATTTCCCATCGTTCAATAATGTTAGGCGCTCTTGCAGAAGGAGTGACGGAAGTTGAAGGGTTTCTTGAGGGCGAAGATAGTCTGGCGACACTTCAGGCCTTTAGGGATATGGGGGTTGTAATTGAGGGGCCAGAAGAAGGGCGAGTTAAGATTCATGGTGTTGGTCTGCATGGTCTTCAAGCGCCTCCTGGGCCACTTTACCTTGGTAACTCAGGAACTGGTATGCGTTTATTTGCCGGTCTACTTGCCGGGCAAAAATTTGATACGGAATTGACGGGTGATGAGTCTTTATCTAAGCGGCCAATGGAGCGAGTTGCTGGCCCATTACGTCAAATGGGTGCGAAAATTGAGTCTGCGGAAGGTGGACGTCCGCCTCTAAAAATTAGTGGTTCTCAAACTCTGGCAGGTATTCGTTATGATATGCCAATGGCCAGTGCGCAAGTTAAGTCTTGTTTGTTATTGGCGGGCTTATACGCTGATGGCGAAACACAGGTTCAGGAGCCAGCGCCGACTCGAGACCATACAGAGCGTATGCTTAATGGTTTTGGTTATCCGGTAAAGCGAGAGGGTGCAGTTGCTACTTTGGCTGGAGGTGGTTCTCTGAAAGGCGGGTCTATTGATGTGCCTGCGGATATTTCCTCTGCAGCTTTCTTTATGGTTGCTGCATCTATCTGCCCAGGCGCTGATTTGACACTCAAGCACGTAGGCCTAAACCCTACGCGTGTTGGTATTATCAACATTTTACGCCAGATGGGTGCTGATATAGAGGTAATGAATGAGTCTGTCGTAGGTGGTGAGCCTGTAGGCGACATTCGTGTTAAGCATGCACCTCTTAAAGGAATTAAAATTCCAGAGGATCAGGTTCCGCTTGCGATCGATGAGTTTCCTGTTTTGTTTATTGCTGCGGTTTGTGCTGAGGGAGAGACGGTCTTAAGTGGCGCTGAAGAGCTTCGTGTTAAGGAAAGCGACCGTATACAAGTGATGGCTGATGGTTTGGCGCAGCTGGGTGTTAGAACGGATGTTAAGCACGACGGTATAGTGATCAAGAATTCTGAGATTCAAGGCGGTACAGTTCATAGTCATGGCGATCATAGAATAGCGATGTCTTTCGCTGTCGCTTCATTAAGAGCGAAGGGTGAAATCGTGATTAGGGATTGTGCTAATGTTGCGACGTCATTTCCAAATTTTGTTGAGTTGGCTAGTGAAGTGGGTCTGAATATTAGCGTTGAAGACGATTCCGAGTAAAACGAGTTGTAGTAAAGAATGGTGCTGAAAAATTTCGTGACATTCAAAAAATTGGAGATAGTTGAATGACATGCAAAGTATTAACGATAGATGGTCCCAGCGGCGCGGGTAAGGGGAGTATTGCTCAGCTCGTGGCGAAGCATTTGGGCTGGTCTTTGCTTGATAGCGGGGCGCTTTATCGTCTTACCGCGCTGGCTGCTACTAGGTTGGGGGTTGCTTTCGATAACGAAGAGGCTTTGGCTGAAGTCGCTGAGAAGTTAGATGTTGAATTCGTTCCATCTGAGTACGGTGAGCCTGTCAGAGTATTACTTGGTGGTCAGGATGTGACGAATGATATTCGTACAGAAACTGTGGGTAATGATGCGTCAAAGATAGCGCCTTTGGCATCTGTTCGCGCAGCATTATTGCAAAGGCAAAGAAACTTTGCAGTCGAGCCTGGCTTGGTTGCTGATGGTCGAGATATGGGGACAGTGGTGTTTCCAGAGGCAGAATATAAGGTATTTATGACAGCGAGCGCAGAAGCTAGGGCGGATAGACGCTTTAAGCAGTTGAAGGCGGAGGGGGAAGATGTTAAAATCGCGCCCCTTTTAAAGGAGATAGAAGAGCGAGACGCCCGAGACATGGGGCGAAAAAATGCTCCGCTCAAAGCCGCTGAAGATGCGTATCATGTTGATACTACAGGGCTTTCTATCGAAGAAGTTTTAAAGGAAGTTGTTAATTTTATTGAGCGGAAATCTTAATAAATACGACTTCTAAACTTTTGGGTTTTGGTTAACGTTGGCCAGCAATGCAAAACCCATTTCAATAAATAAACCGTACATGCTGGTGGTACGGAGAATTTAATCACACAGGAATTGTAATGAGCGAGAGCTTTGCAGAGTTATTTGAAGAGAGTCTAAATGAAATCGATATGACCCCGGGAGCAATTATTGCGGGTGTTGTAGTAGATATTGATAGCGACTGGGTTACAGTAAACGCTGGCCTAAAGTCAGAAGGTGTTATACCTCTATCTCAATTTGTTAACGAGAGCGGTGAAGTCGAATTAAAGATCGGTGACTCTGTTGATGTTGCACTAGATGCTGTTGAAGATGGCTTCGGTGAAACACGCCTATCTCGTGAGAAGGCTAAGCGTGCTGAAGCTTGGAAAGAGCTTGAGAAAGCATTTGAAGCTGAAGAAATCGTTAAAGGTGTGATTAACGGTAAGGTTAAAGGTGGTTTCACTGTTGAGCTGAAAACTATCCGTGCCTTCCTTCCTGGTTCATTGGTTGATGTTCGTCCAGTACGTGACACGCTACACCTTGAAGGTAAAGAATTAGAATTTAAAGTTATCAAGCTAGATCAGAAGCGTAACAACGTTGTTGTTTCTCGTCGTTCAGTGCTTGAAGCTGAAAATAGTGCAGAACGTGAAGCATTGCTTGAGTCAATGGCTGAAGGTATGGAAGCCAAGGGTATCGTTAAGAACCTTACTGACTACGGTGCTTTCGTTGACTTAGGTGGTGTTGACGGTCTTCTACACATTACAGATATGGCTTGGAAGCGTATTAAGCATCCAAGTGAAATCGTAAATGTTGGTGACGAGATCAATGTTAAAGTATTGAAGTTTGATCGTGAGCGTAACCGTGTTTCACTAGGCCTTAAGCAGCTAGGTGAAGATCCATGGGTACAGATCAAAGAGCGTTACCCAGAGAATACTCGTGTAACTGCGCGCGTAACTAACCTAACTGACTACGGTTGTTTCGCAGAAATTGAAGAAGGCGTTGAAGGTCTTGTTCACGTTTCTGAAATGGATTGGACTAACAAGAACATTCACCCATCTAAGGTTGTTCAGTTAGGTGATGAAGTTGAAGTAATGGTTCTTGATATCGATGAAGAGCGTCGTCGTATTTCTCTAGGTATTAAGCAGTGTCACGCTAATCCTTGGGAAGAGTTCTCAAGCAAGTTCAACAAAGAAGATAAAGTTAGCGGTAAGATCAAATCTATCACTGACTTCGGCATCTTCATTGGTTTGGATGGCGGCATTGACGGTCTAGTTCACTTGTCTGATATTTCTTGGCACGAAACTGGCGAAGAAGCTGTTCGTAAGTACAAGAAAGGCGACGAGATTGAAACTGTGATTCTTTCTGTTGATCCAGAGCGTGAGCGTATCTCTTTAGGTATCAAGCAGCTTGAGCGCGACCCATTTGCTGAATACGTGCAGGTTAACGATAAAGGTACTATCGTTACAGGTACTGTTAAGTCAGTAGATGCGAAAGCAGCTATTGTAGAACTTGGCGAAGATGTTGAAGCGACTTTGAAAGCTTCTGAAATGAGTCAGGATCGTGTTGAAGATCTAACTACTCAGCTTAAAGAAGGCGATGAAGTAGAAGCTAAGATCATCAATATTGATCGTAAGAATCGCGTAATTAATTTGTCTGTTAAGTCTAAAGATATCGATGACGAAAAGCAGGCGATGAAAGAAGTTCGTGAGAAGCAAGTTGAGTCTGCTGGACCAACTACAATCGGTGATTTGATTAAAGAGCAAATGCAAAACAAGTAATGCGCTTTCATCAATACAACTAACTGGTTGTAATATAATCAAAAAAAACGGGCTATAGGCCCGTTTTTTTTGTTTTTTTGGTTTCTTTGTCTACACTGAAAAAAAGCAACGTTATTGTTGAGTCTTTTAGGGATCGAACAGTTAATGACAAAGTCCGAATTAGTTGAAATTATTGCTGCGAAGCAAACGCAGTTGTCAGTCAAAGATGTTGAGCTGGCGATAAAAACACTTATTGATCTTATGTCTGATACCTTGTCGTCAGGGCAGCGTATTGAGATTCGTGGGTTTGGTAGTTTTTCTCTACACTATCGAGCACCAAGGATGGGTAGAAATCCGAAAACAGGTGAGTCTGTTAGTCTTCAGGCAAAGCATGTGCCTCACTTTAAGCCAGGTAAAGAGCTTAGAGATCGTGTAAATGAGAGTCTAAAAGAAGGCTATTAATCAAATTCGCCTCTAATATAGTCAGCGTGTTAACATGGTAAAGATCTAGGCACGTTTCAATATTTGAGTCAGGTTTTATTAATGGCACGTATTTTATTCGCTCTTTCATTTCTTCTTTTTGTAGTTATTCTACTCGCTTGTGTTGTTTTTGTTTTACGAAATGATGCGCTTGTAGCTGTGGATCTATTATTTGTCGAGTTCACCTCTCTTAGTGTGGGGTTTTGGGTGTTAGGCAGCTTGGTTGTTGGCCTCATTCTTGGTTTCTTATTTTCTGTACCGACTCAGATTTCCCTTTTTGGTTCGAAAAAAATTAAAGATAAGCGTCTCCAGACAACAGAAACTAAACTGTCGAGACTTAAAAGAGCGACCTCAAAAGGCTAGTAAATGGAAACTGCGCAGCTCTGGGTTTTTCTGTTTTTAGCGCTTTCTTTAGGCTGGTTGCTCGGATATAGCGCTAAGCAGAAAAGGTCTCCTACTAGCGAACCTAGCCAAACAAAGGTCGGTGAAAAGCACCGACTCCAGCTGCTTTTTGATAGTTATTCCGATGATGCTATAGATCGATTGATTAACTCCCTGGAAGTATCCGAAGAAACTCTTCAAACACACATCTCTATCGGTACGCACTTTAGAAAACAAGGTGAGGTAGAGAAAGCTATACTAATTCACCAGAATCTAATGGCTCACCCAGAAATCTCAAATGAAGCCAGTGATGCTGTGATATTTGAGCTAGCAAAAGACTATAAAGCTGCAGGCCTTTTCGATAGAGCAGAGTCTTTATTGTTACAATTAACACAATCTAAAAGATACTCCTATCGTAGTCAGGTTTTATTACTTGATATCTGTGAGCGTGAAAAAGACTGGTCAGGCGCATTGGTCATTGCTAAAGAGATTGATTTAAGGCGTCATCCCGAAATAAAGATTCGACTGTCTCAGTACTATTGTGAGCTTGCTGAGGAAAAGCTAAAAAGTAACCAGCAAAGGGAAGCAATCAATTTATTTAAGCAGGCTTTGGGAGTTAATAAATTGTGTGTCAGGGCTTTGCTTGGACAGGCTGCGCTTGCTCAACAGGATGAGAGGTATGGAGAAGCTATTCGTTTCTTAAAGCAAGTTGCAGAAAT
>NZ_LWGG01000002.1:0-2646 GCF_001635365.1 Oleiphilus sp. HI0128
AAAAATGTACTTCAAAGAGAAGTACAAATACAAAAAATTGATTAATTAGCAGATTAAATTGACGGGTGATAAATATGTTCGCAACTAACAACGAAGTACAAATGGTGGAAAAGACTGAAACATCAAATGTTGTAAATATCCGTAGCGCACGTAAAGCACAAGAAAAAGCACAGCAAGAGTTATTAGATTATATGATGTGGACAATGAAGCACGATATGGATCCACACCGGTTGCATTATGACCCAATCGAAGTGTTTCGTGAGGAAATGAAAGCAAAAATGAAATCAGCGCAAGACGTAGCCTAAGCTGCTAGCTGTAGTTACGGAGTATAAATAGAAGCGCAGTCAACGCGACAATATAATAAACTGATTTGGCCTGAGTTGGTTTATCTATAAAAGGGAAGCATAGAGCTTCCCTTTTTTTGTGTCTTAGCTTCATAATATATCGATGACAGAAGATCTATTTGAAACTAGTGCTCACGCTTACCCAGAAGCAATTGATATTGGCTTAGATGGTGGGGCCTTAAGTTATTACCGTCACTTTTATTCTCGCAGTGAAGCTGACAGCTTATTTAAGTCTTTGCTTTGCGATATCGAATGGCAGCAAGAGTATATTCAAATGTATGGTGTCGAGCGCCCAATACCGCGGCTCAGTGCATGGTATGGTGATCCTAACATCTCTTACAGCTATTCTGGGATCGCTGCAAAGCCGAAAAACTGGACGCCCTTATTGCAAAATATAAAGATCTTGGTAGAGCAGCGTACGGGTGAAATATTCAATGGTGTCTTGGTCAACCGCTACCGTAATGGTCAAGACAGCGTATCCTGGCATAGTGATGACGAATCAAGCTTAGGCCCTGACCCGATTATCGCTTCACTTAGCTTTGGTCAAAGTCGCTACTTCCAGCTAAAACACAAAAGGAAAGAGGGAGAAAAATATCAGCTGGAGCTTGAGCACGGTTCTTTATTGCTAATGAAATCCGGCGTGCAAAAGAATTGGTTACACCAGGCGCCAAAAACTCGACGCGAGGTTGCAGAGCGAATTAATCTAACTTTCCGACGAATTATGTAAGGGGCGTGTCTTTATTTGGAAACAGCAATAGAGCCTTTTCCGACGCCTTCGTAGGCATTGACGCGATAATGGTTGGCGGGCTTCATTTCTTTACAGCGTAGGGCGACATGTTGAGCAATTAACTCAACAGTTGAGTCGCTATCAATTAAGTAGACACGTTTGGCAGGGAGCGTAACACTAAACTTACCTTGTTGTGCTCTATAGGCAAACGTTACGTGCGCTTTACCGTCAATATCAAACTCCTCGACAATATCTTCTTGCGTACCTATATAAATATTTCGGAAGCAAGCCGCCCAATAGTCTTCTAAGTCGAAATTTCGTTGGTGGTTTTCAAATATCTCAATTTTTGAACGGTGACCGTGAACGATTCTCTGGCAGTTGCCGTCATGTTTTTTGAGGCCGTGGCTATAGTGGTAATAAGCACCGTCAATGTGCTCCTCACTAAGAGAAAGTTCGACCTTACTGACATTGTCAGGAAGGGCATTAAGAATTATTGTTTCGAGATAAGCTGCAACGGTTTTAGTATTGATGGTTTTTACATCAAGTACTAGCACCGCTGATTCCGGGGATATGTGTTGATAAGACCCCATGACGTTTTTCCAATTTAGCTCACACACACCTTTATCTTGTTTTACTTCAAGGTTTTTGGCTTGTGCTGATATCACAAAGCGGTGATCGAGTTCTTCATCGATTATTTGCTTAATCTGCTTTTTTACATGACCGAAGTCAAAGACCATTCCCTGATCATCCAGCTCACCACTAAGCACTATGTCCACGATCCAGCTTTCACCGAGTATCCCGCGTTGAAAGTCATAGTAAGAGAAATCGATAACACTGAGGTTGTTAACAAACAGCTGGTTCATAAGTTTTCCTGAATGAAAGCAGGGGAGTCCCGACCTATCGCGTAATGATATCAAAGGATAGGTAGGGATTCCCCGACATTTTACAGTTTTTTTCCTTTTCTTGGTTTTTTGTAACATATTGAATACTTAACTTGTTAAATCAGGTATTTAGATTAGCCGTAATAGACACTAGTTAACTAAAGTTCCTATTAATATCGGTTTTCATGGCAGAATTTTCCGTATCCATCAAGCTTATCGCCACCATGCGGCTTTTGTGTATCAGTTTTCACTTGCTCTAGTTCATCACTGAGCACCTCTTCATTTGATAAACTCTGCTCAACCTCCTTCAGAGCGCCAATAGCATTGTTTGCAACCTGTGCAGCAAACCATTCACTATTTGCTTCTAGAAGATTAATGGCTAAAGAAAAATCCGCTCGCAGCCAATCCTCAGCATCCTCTAGTTTCTTATATAACTGAGCTGAGGTAGCGTGAATCGCTTTTCCAATGCCGTCATTAAACGACACGGCAACCTGCTGGGCTAACGCCTGCAGCAACTGGGTCTTAAGCTTGATGGATACGGAAAATTCTGCCATGAAAACCGATATTAATAGGAACTTTAGTTAACTAGTGTCTATTACGGCTAATCTAAATACCTGATTTAACAAGTTAAGTATTCAATATGTTACAAAAAACCAAGAAAAGGAAAAAAACTGTAAAATGTCGGGGAATCCCT
>NZ_LWGG01000003.1:0-11591 GCF_001635365.1 Oleiphilus sp. HI0128
AAACCCGGATGAAATGAAGGCTATTTTACTTCGAGCGCAAGCGCTATAAGTAAAATAGCTAATTTCTTTACCGTATATCCTACTCAAACAAAGCATTAATGTTGGTGTTGAAACTAATATCAACCAGGTTCCAACCTTCTTGAGGCTGGTAGTAATTTAGTTCCCAAACTAAGGCGGCTGAAGGGTACTTCAGCAAATAGCTTATTTTATAGAAATGCTCCCCGACCGACTCTTGCTTCAAAAGTGCAAAGGAAAGCGGCTTGCCCTGACGTGCTTCAAGCATCTTCATATCGTGGGAGATCTTTTTGCCACGTTCCTCAAACTGCTCAGGACTGACGCCAATATAAGCAGACATAAGCGAATAAGCGCTGTCATATTCCGCTTGAACGACTTGGCTCATAAAGTAGTCACTGACTTTATTGATCTTATCTTTGCTGGCGAGAGGCTTGGCCAAACTTAGGCTGCTAAAAGTAATGAGTGATATGCAGCAGATTAATAAGCTGATTTGGCGCAAAGTGAGGTCCCCTATATTTAAGTAGTTAGTACTTTAGATTGTAGCAGAATGCTTAACTAGCGTCATTTGGCTGAGCTTCTTGGGTTTAAATAGTTCCTGGATTCATGCGCATTATTAAACTGACGATAGCGATCAAAGGGTGGGTAGCGGTAATGGACTTTTATTACCAATAACTTTGGTGCTCAGTTATGTGTTTTTCAGCATGGCTCTTATACTGAAGAAGTTTTATGTCGATTAATACTGAGTTTATTTTATGGCACTTTGGCACTTTGGCACTTTGGCACTGGAAAGGAAGTTTGGACGAAACTGGGGTGGTCAAGAAAATACCCATCACTAAGTTTCCCTTTGTTATTGGCAGAAATAAGTCAATTGATATGGTTGTTCTGCGCTCTGGTATTTCTCGTGAACATGCCGAGATAATAAGCAAAGACGGTCGCTTATTTTTGAGAGACCTTCAGTCTACTAATGGTACTTTTGTAAACAAGCAGCGTATTAATAGTGAGGTATTATTGACTCACAACACGGTTATTCATTTTGCTCAATTTGATTTTATTTTAATAGATTCGGAGCATAAGTCTTCGGATGATGAAATGTTAACTGTCGTGATGAATGTTGATGAGGCCTTAGGGCTTCATGACAAGGAGTTTGCGGGGCGCAATGTGCTTAACGCTCCACCTGCCACTAAAAGAAACAATAAGCCTAAAGTGCAGGTTATGGAGGAATCATCTCATGAGAATGTGAAAGCGCATGAAAGGTAGAGTGTTGAGGCACAAACTGAAGAATCACTTCAAAGTCAAAATGCCTTATCTAAGCCGCGAGTTCAGGGTGATGAAAAAGTTTTTATACAAGGGCAGTGGGATGATTCAAACAGGCGCTTGCATTCGCGTAGGGAGGTTCGCTGGCCGGTGCTTGTGACCTTAAAAAGTCAGCAGACGATCCAGTGTACAACGAAAGATCTGAGTGAAGCAGGGATTGCGTTGACCTCACCGGTAAGCATTCAAGAGCGGGCTTTGGTTAAAGTTGATATCAATGCATTCTATAAAGGTCGTCGTTACGATATTACAGCGCTAGGAACGGTAAGGCATTCACTTATTACACCTGATGGCTTTATTGTAGGTGTTCATATAAAGAGTAGTCACCCTAAAAGCAGTGAGTTTCTAACAAAGTTTTCTAATCGAACAATATAGTGCTGAAGCTAACGCGATTGGATTTGATGCTGAAGGGATTGTCTGCACGAAAATATGTTAGCCTGTTGTAATAATTTACGGCCCCGAGAAGATAGGGGCAATAACTTGCGAGACTGTTTTGACCAATAACTATATCCTTCGCCGCTTGCGCTATACCTTTGAATATAATGATCGACAAATGATTGCGCTGTGGGCCAGTGCAGAATGCGCTGTAACTCGAGAGCACATAAGTCAATGGCTAAAGAAAGACGATGATCCAGACTTCGTTAACTGTCCAGATAAAAAGTTTGCCAGTTTTCTCAATGGTATGATTAATAAGTTGCGTGGCAAGAAAGATGGTCCTCAAGCTTTGCCCGAAAGTCGTTTAAATAATAATATTATTTTGCGTAAGCTGAAGATTGCGCTGAACCTTCGAGACGATGATATTTGTGAGCTAATGGCATTAGGTGGCTATCGTGTCAGCAAATCCGAGTTGAGCGCATTCTTTCGTAAAGTAGGCCACAAACATTATCGTGAGCTGCAAGATCAAATGCTGCGCAAGTTTATTCAGGGCATGCAGCGAAAATACCGTGATAGCACAGATGCTGATGAGACTGCGGTTCCTGCATCTCCCGTCCATAGTAAGGAAGACTCAAACAGCGAAAGCGACCGAAATGTGAACAGTGCTATTTGGAATAAATCAAAAGCGGGTAAGTGACTTATTGACTGGTGGATATCGCGCTACCTCTTGAACGAAAAATACAGGGTTGTAGTGTTTTAAGGCCGCGGTCATTAATACAGTAAAAGCGATGATTAAAAAATAACAATCTACGTCAAGCCTTTACCCTAACAGCCCTAAAAATGATAGGATAGCGCAAATTTTTCTAATCTATTTAGTCAGAGATCAGCGCTGTGCCAATTCAAAAACCAAGCATTAAACCAAATAACCCAAACTTTTCATCAGGGCCTTGTAGTAAAAGGCCTGGTTATGACGTTAACCAGCTCCAATTAGATACCTTAGGTCGATCTCATCGCGCCAAGATTGGTAAGACAGCATTGGAAGCATGCTGTACTGAAACGGCGCGTTTATTGGGTTTGCCTGAAGGTTATCGAGTGGGTGTAGTACCGGGTTCTGATACCGGAGCAATGGAAATGGCGATGTGGTCGATGCTCGGTGCTCGTCCTGTCGATGTTTTTGCGTGGGAATCCTTCGGTAAAGGCTGGATAACCGACATTACAAAACAGCTGAAGTTGGATGATGTTTCTCTCTACGAAGCGGACTACGGTAAACTCCCTGATTTTTCTCAAGCTTCTTCTTCTCACGATATTGTATTTACCTGGAATGGCACGACTTCGGGTGTCAAAGTTGAAGACGCCAACTGGATAGCTGACGATCGTGAAGGTTTGACGATTTGTGATGCAACCTCGGCAGTGTTTGCCATGGATATGCCCTGGGAAAAACTGGACGTAATCACATTTAGCTGGCAGAAAGTACTTGGCGGTGAAGGTGCTCACGGCATGCTGATACTTAGCCCTCGAGCTGTCGAGCGCTTGGAAAGCTATACGCCACCTTGGCCAATGCCCAAATTATTCCGTATGACCAAGGCAGGGAAGTTGGTTGAAGGTATTTTTAAAGGTTCAACTATTAATACTCCGTCAATGCTTTGTGTTGCCGATTATTTAGATGCTTTATCCTGGGTTGATGGCTTGGGCGGGGTACCTGCTTTGATCAAGCGCTCAGAAGAGAATTTGGCTGCTGTTGAGCGTTTTGTTGACGCGCATGATTGGATTCACTTTTTGGCTGAAAATAAAAGTACTCGTTCCAATACAAGTGTTTGTTTGGTGCTAGACTTAGAAAAAGACGCACTGAAGAAGATGGTCGCATTGCTAGAGCAGGAAGGTGTAGCCTACGATATAGGCTCATATCGCGATGCTCCTGATGGCCTACGAATCTGGTGTGCAGGTACGATCGAGAGCAGCGACGTTGACGCGCTTATGCCTTGGCTTGAGTGGGCCTATCATAGCTCGCAAGCTTAAGTAAAAGATAGGAGCTAGGCGCTTAATGCGCCTATACTGTTTTTGCTTATAGGGATATCTCGATCAATTGAATATTGCACTGTAACTGGTGCGCCAAGTGACGGGATTAAATATGGATATCAGCAGTTTAGTAACAGCCTTCATTATCATTTTTGCGATTTTTTATATCATTCGTATTTTCAATACCTTGGTAGCTTTAAAAAATCGCTATCAAAACTCTTTCTCTCAAATTGAAGTTCAGCTTAAGCGTCGTTATGACTTGATTCCTAATCTAGTCGAGACGGCTAAGGCTTATCTAACACATGAGCGTGAAACGCTGGAAGCGGTTATATCGGCTCGTAATCAAGCTCTGGCAGGCCTTAAAGCAGCATCCGCTAATCCTTCTAGTGCGGGAGCGTTGCAGGAACTTGCTAAAAGTGAAGGTTTATTACAAAGTGCTTTAGGAAGTCTAAATGTGGCTGTAGAGGCTTATCCGGAACTGAAGGCTAGTGATAACATGAGCCAGCTTTCTGAAGAGCTGACTAGCACCGAGAATCGTGTGTCCTTTGCGCGTCAGTCCTTTAATGATTCAGTTACTGAATATAATCAATATCGTCAAAGCTTCCCTCAAAACCTTTTTGCTACCAGCTTTAGTCACAGAGAAGACGCGACGCTTCTAGAGTTTGAAGACTCGGCACAAATTCAATCGGCTCCCAAAGTTTCATTCTAGACAATGAACTTCTATAAAGCGCAAGATGATGCCAGGAAACAAACCTTATGGTTGTTGGCATTGTTTACCATTGCTGTCGTCTTATTGGTTTTGCTTACAAACCTCTGTGTCGCGTTTTTCGTTTTATACAGTAACCCAGAGTATGCACTGGATGGAGTGAATCCGATTGCTGATGCAGGCGGGAACATTTTTCAGTGGTGCGAAAACCTGATCACCGCACTAGGTTGGAAAAAATTTACCTGGACGACGCTTCTCGTCGTAGGCGTCTTGGCGATGGCTATGCTGTTCAAATGGCTCTCTTTGCGAGACGGAGGAAGGGTTGTCGCTGAAGCTTTGGGCGGTCGACCTGTTCTGACAAACTCAAGCCAGGCTCAGGAAAAGCGCTTACTAAATGTTGTCGAGGAGATTGCTTTGGCCGCGGGTATCCCAGTGCCACAAGTTTATTTGCTTGAAAAAGAACCAGGTATTAATGCCTTTGCCGCCGGTTTGTCGGTTGAGGATGCCGTTATTGGCGTCACACAAGGTTGTTTGGATACTTTTAACCGAGATCAGCTGCAGGGAGTTATTGCTCACGAATTTAGCCATGTTCTTAATGGCGATATGCGCCTGAACATGAAGTTACTGGTTGTCTTGCATGGCATTCTAATGATTAGTGAAAGTGGTCATATGGTGATGCGTATGACGAGTCAACGAGGGCGTCGCTATCGTAGCTATGGTCATGGCCGAAATAATGGCGGCGTGGTTGCGGGCCTGTTTGCATTTGGTTTGTGCCTATGGCTACTTGGCTCGATTGGCCAGTTATTTGGCATGATCATAAAGTCTGCTGTAAGCCGTCAGAGAGAGTTTTTGGCCGACGCCTCTGCAGTGCAGTTTACCCGAAACCCCAATGGTATTGGTGAGGCCTTGAGTTTGATTGGTGGTGCCACTGCCCAGTCACAAGTTGTGCATCATGGCGCTCATGAAGTGAGCCACTTGTTCTTTTCTCGCATCGGATCTCCTAGGCGCTACTTCACCCAGTTTTTTGCTACGCACCCGCCATTAGAAGAACGGATTCGCAGAGTTATGCCACGGTGGAGCGGCCGTTTTATGAAGCCTTCTTCACTAGAGCGGGAAGCAAGTGTTTTATCCGGTAGTGGTGAAACTGTATCGTCTTTTGCTGGGAGTGAGCAAGTAGTAGAACCAACAATAGGCGAGCAAAAAGCTGAATCTGCAAAACCTGTAGAGCATAAACCGATAGAGTTTGAGCCGGCATTTAGTCAGGATGGTGTTTTCAAGTCAGCTTATGATTTGCTTGTTGGTAAAGCTCACGAACCCAGTGAAGCGCCTGCCTTAATGTGTGCAGTCTTGCTTGATGAACAGGAAGCTGTCGTCAAAAAACAGCTTAAGATCGTTAGTTCAAGCCAAAAAGGTTCACCTCAAAAGATTGGTGGTGATCTTGCAGATTCAGTTGCTGACATGATCAAGCCTTTAGCTGAGCTAAACTCCGAGCAGCGCTTGGAGATTGTTGAACTAAGCATACCCGCATTAAAGCTGATGTCTTTAGTGCAATATCGTCATTATCGTTCTTTGTTTCTGGAACTAATTCATGCTGATGGAAAAATTGATGTTTTTGAGTGGCTGATTTTCCAGCTCCTTAAGCAGCATTGTGATCGATATTTTGGCTTGTCGCGTCCAGAAAAACCAAAATATAAAGACATTAAGAAAATTGCTTCTCTTTACCAAGTTGTGCTGTCCCGTATTGTCTATTATGGCTTGGAACGTGAGCAAGCAACTTATCAGCAAGCCTTCAAAGAAGGTTGTGAGGCTGCAAGCGTTGCCGGGATTACCTTGCTACCAATAAGTGACTGCCAATCAGCAAGGTTTACTCGAGCAGTGCATGACTTGGGCTTGGCCTACCCATTGTTAAAACCACGGTTATTGAAAGGTTTGCTCGCGGCTGCCAAATCCGATGCAGTTGTCACGGCAAAGCAGAGTTACTTGATAAAAGGTGTTGCCGCCGTGATGGATTGCCCCTTTGGTGGTGTAGAGAGTTAGTCACAAGCACCTATTATAGAGCTTGGGTGGCTCGCAATACTGCGTGACCTGAACTATAAATAATCAAGGCCTTCTAAAAGTTTCACCTGCTAGAGAGTCTTGATGTACGCAAAGAATAAAAATAACAAAACTCACTGTTCAACATGTGAGGTTCGTCGTGCCTGAAGGTGAGGCTAATATTCTGATTGGTAATGAGGTGTCTGAGCCGGTAGCCAAGAGCTTCGGAAAATCTCTTAGCTTCAAGCTGACTTTCTGGTTTTTAGTTCTGGCAATCGTGCCAATGATCTTGATCGCCTCTATGAGCTATTATCAAGCTTATTCAAGCTTGCGACAAGCAGCTGTTGATGAGTTGGTTCAGGCCGCTGACCTTAATGAGCGCTTCATTCGAAGCTGGTTCAACTATCGTTTTACCGATGTCACCTTACAGGCAGGAGTGCCGACCCACAAAGACCTACTGATTTCACTTCGAGAGGGTTACGAGCACAGCAATACTGATTTATTCACTTATGTGCACAGCTCAGACTGGCAGGCACGGGTAAAAGGCCAGGAAGACAGTATTGTTGCGATAGGCGCTGCTTATCCCTATGTTTACGATATATTCTTAATCGATAATCAAGGCAATATTCTGTATACCATTGAGCATGAAGATGACTTTGGTACCAATCTTTTCGACGGGCGCTATGCCCAGACAAAGTTTTCGTGGCTTGTGCAGTAAACACTCAAACAGAAGAAAACGCTTTTTTCAGATATCGAACGCTATGCGCCATCTAAGGGGCGCCCAGATGGTTTTATTGCGGCACCGATCTTTTCGGGTGACGGCGCAGTTATCGGTTCTTTTGCTATTCAAATTAGATTAGAGCAATTGATAAACCTGCTGTCACGAGATTTGGCGAAAATTAATGCTTCACATTATCTAGTCGGTGCCGACGGCTTGCTTAGAACCAGTATCGATGATCAGTCAGAGATTCTGGAGCGAACTATCGCAACTGAACAATTCGAAAAGTGGCGAAAGGAGCATGCAGTAGGTGCTGAAGAAGGCGTTGTATCAAAAGCTTATAGGTGTAAAAAAACTTCAGAATTCCAAACTCATGACTTGGAGCATGACTATGAAGAGGCTTTCGAATATGTGGGGCCGAATGGTGAAGAGGTAATTGGTATTCATCACTCGGTACGCATATTTAATATTGAGTGGAGTTTGATCAGCGAGGTAGATAAGAAAGAAGCTTTGGCTTCGGCGTATTGGCTAAAACAGATAGTAACGGTATTTGTCATACTGACCGGGCTGCTTAGTATTGTCTTGGCTTTGTGGCAGGCACGACGAGTTTCTAGGCCCATTACAAAGCTTGCAGAAGCAACAATGGCTGTTGCGGCAGGAGAGATGGATCAGCGAGTCGAGATTGATAGCAATGATGAAATAGGACGCTTGGCTGAAGCGTTCAATCATATGCTGGTAATGAGGCAAATGCATGAAAAGGCTTTAGAGGCGAGTGATCAAGAATCTAAGTATGCATTGGCAGCATTAGAGCAGAAGACTAAAGAGCTTATCGTTGCCCGGGATGAGGCCGAGTCTGCTGTTAGAGCCAAAAGCGAGTTTTTAGCCAGCATGAGCCATGAAATACGTACACCAATGAATGGTGTCTTAGGTATGTTGGGGCTGCTAATTAATAGTGAGCTTAATAAAGAGCAGCATCATCAAGTGACCTTAGCTCGATCGAGTGCTCATTCTTTGCTCGCTGTGATCAATGATATTCTGGACTTTTCCAAGATCGAAGCCGGCAAGTTGGATATTGAAGTTCTAGAGTTTAACTTGCGCTCAATGATTGGCGAATTTTCTGAAGCCATCGGTCATCGCCCTTGTGAAGACGATGTTGAATTGATTATTGACGTTGTTGATGTTGAACATAGCCTGGTAAAAGGGGACCCTGGAAGAATTAGGCAAATTCTATCAAACCTGGTGGGTAATGCGATTAAATTCACTCACGAAGGCGAGATCTATGTGAAAGTGTCGCTAACTCCTGAGCTCTCTGCAGATGGTCGAGACCTCCTTCGCCTAAATTGTTCAGTATCCGATACCGGTATAGGTATTCCAAAAGATAAAATAGCGGAGTTGTTCGACTCATTCACTCAAGTCGATGCCTCAACGACCAGAAGGTATGGTGGCAGTGGTCTAGGGCTGGCGATTGTTAAGCAGTTATGCGAAATGATGGGAGGCGGCATCTCTGTTAAAAGCGAGGCGGGTAAGGGGAGTTGTTTCAGATTTAACCTTTTGCTTGAAACAAGTGAACAATCTCAAACGGTTAGCCCCGATGTCGATATCAAGGGGGCTGATATCCTGATTGTTGATGATAATACCAGTCATCGGGAGTTTTTGACGCGTCAGCTAACAGTATGGGGAGCAAATGTAGCGCAGGCTGATTCAGCTAGCGACGCCATGGATATGTTGACCAAGGCTGCTCAGGATAGTGAAACTATTCGGTATAAAGCTATATTTATTGATATGGATATGCCGCGTATAGATGGTGTTGAACTGGCGAAAAGGCTTAGAGAGGAAGAGGGTTTGTCTGAGACAAACCTAGTGATGATGACATCCTTGCAGAACCGGGGCGACTCACAGTTTTTTTCAGACTTGGGTTGTCGTGCCTATTTTCCAAAACCAACCACGACCTTAGATTTGTTCGACTCTCTTAATATTATTTTCTCAGAAGAGAGTGTGTGTAAGGGTGGGCAAGAGGCGGGTGATCATGATCGTGGCTTGAAGCATGGCGGTATTCATCAGAATCAGGATAGCCTACCAGGTGGCTACCAGTGGCCGGATAATACCCGTATTCTTTTGGTCGAAGACAACCATGTCAATCAAATGGTTGCTTTAGCATTGCTGGATATATTGAAGCTCAGTGCTGATTTGGCCGATAGTGGGTTGGTTGCTTTGCAAAATTCGCCAGACAATTTGCCGTATAGCCTGATTCTTATGGATTGTCAGATGCCAGGTATGGATGGCTATGAAGCAACACGAGAAATAAGAGGTGGTGCGGCTGGAATTCGTTATAAAGATATCACTATTATGGCGATGACAGCGAATGCAATGAAGGGCGATAAGGAACGCTGCCTTGAAGCAGGAATGAATGATTATTTATCCAAGCCTATCGATACTGAGGTTTTGGAAAGAAAGCTCTATTTTCACCTTGTGGCGGGTGTTGATCAGAAGGCAGCCCAAGTAGGTGAAATTGTAAAAGTGAGCGAAAGTTGTGATTTAAGTGAAGAGGCTTCTGCAATAGTTGAAGAGGCAGTACCAGATGAAACGAAGGGGGTTGAGTTGCAGATTTGGGATGAAAGTGATGTATTACGCAGGGTAATGGGGAAGTCCAAAATCCTGAAAGTTATGATAGCTTCGTTTTTGAGTGATATGCCGCAGTATGTTGATACTCTGCAATCAGATATCGATAAAGGCGATCTGGAAGCGGCAGGAAATAGCGCGCATGCTCTAAAGGGCGTTGCTGCCAATTTGAGTGCCTTGGCGCTCGCTGAGGCAGCAAAGAAAATTGAGATAGCTTGCAAAGACGGGCAGCCTATCGAAAACATATTACCTATGCATCAAGAATTTATGGATGTTTACCCTAAAACCCGTGAGATGCTGATGGCTTGGAAAGAGCCTGAATAGGCTCTTTCCCGGCGCTAGCTAGACCTTAAGCGATGGTGTCTTTCAGGTAGGTATTCAGGAATTTGCTTTCTGGGTCAAAGCTGCGTCTTAGCTCAATAAAATCATTCCATTTTGGGTAGCTTTTCTTGAACTCTTCGCGGCTAAATGTATTAAGCTTGCCCCAGTGAGGTCGTCCTCCATACTTTCGAAAAATTGGCTCAATTGCTTTAAACATCGGTTGGTAATCTTCTTCAAAATAACGATGCACTGCGATGGATATGGAGTCACGTTGATAAAAGGGGCTTAACCAGGCTTCTTCACCTTTAATGAAGCGACACTCAATAGGAAAGAATGCTTCACTAAAGTGTTTTTCAATGGTGTCTCTTACTTCACCTAAGGCTTTGATTCCTTCTTCTACGGGAAGATGATATTCCATTTCATTAAAGCGGACGTTTCTATCATTGGCGTAAATAGCGTAGGAATGGTCAATATTTGTATGTGTTTCAAGGGTCTTCATATAGGTGCCGATAATCAACTCGCGCAGTTGACTCGACCAGCCCAAGTAGTCTCTGGCGGCTTTAAGGTCCATAATGCCGCTGTTACCATCAATTTCCTCTGACGATGAGGGGGGCTCATTGGTGATATTTAAGGTGTCAGTGAGCGCCATGCCGGTGAAGGGGAAATAGAAGAATTCAAAGTTCCGGTTGTCCTTGGCAAGTTTATGGGCTTGCTCAGTGACGTCTTCAAAACTCATCCATTGTGCTTCGCGTATAAGGTTAAATGGCGCCTGGTTTTGCATCGTGATTGAGGTGATGATACCGAGGCTTCCCAGGCCAACCTGAGCTGCCCTAAATAGCTCGGGATTGTGCTCATTAGAACATTGAACAAGATCACCTTGTGGGCTAACCATTTCAAGGCCTATGACATAGCTCGATAGGCTTCCTAATGACATGCCTGTGCCATGCGTTGCGGTGCTGATGGCGCCAGCAAGGGTTTGCTGGTCAATATCTGGCATATTAATTAGCGCTTGATGGTTTTCGTTGAGTATAGGGCCGCACTCACTAAGTAAAGTTCCGGAATAGAAAGTGGCTTGCTGCTTTTCTTTATCAATGCTTTTTAAACCGGATAGTCGCCGGGTAGAAAGCAGTATGTCATTAGTAGGAACCAATGCAGAGAAGGAGTGGCCGCTGCCCAAGGCCCGGATGCCGGGTTGCTTTTGCCGAATCAGAGTTTGCAGCTCAGCAATAGAGGCGGGCGCTAAGCGTTCGCTCGGAACGCATTTTTGATTGCCAGACCAGTTTTTCCAAGGGAAGCTTTTTGTGCTTGTAGAAGCCTGGGCATTGATTGCCAGCATGCTACTCAGTGGAAGAGAGCTGGTAAGCGTAGTGGCGATAAGTGACTTTAGTAAGCTACGTCTATTCATGGCCGCATCCTTATAACTGTTGTTCAAGGGGCTTACTCATATAACGAATAAGCTTTACGAAATGATCAGGA
>NZ_LWGG01000004.1:0-807 GCF_001635365.1 Oleiphilus sp. HI0128
AATTCAAATAGCTGAGCCTCATGAACGTCATTCGCGATAAGCGTGACATTTACACCATCAAAGAAACACACATCAACACCCAGCAATGTTGGCTGCTCCAAACCGATCATTTCCTTCAAGTGCTGTAAGGTGCCGCCTGAGCCGAGGACATACAAAGTATCATCTTCTAATTCTTCACTCATAAATGAGCAAAGCTCTTCAAGCATCAACTCATCATCCAGCATGCCCGAACATTTAACCGACTGAACCAGAAGCTGATCGTCCGGTATCAGCATTTCACCAAAATGCTGAGTCTTAACCAGCCCCTTGGCAAAAGCATCCTCATCAATATCTCTCACGTCTGCCATACGGGCTGACACTAAACGATGACTCGCCATACTTTCTACCACCGAAACCACCGCCTTAGGTGTTACCGCAAATACGCCAGAATGCATCTTTACACCTGCCGGAATCCCTAAAGCGCACTGCTGATCACCAATCACCGTGTAGATATCACGCGCAGTACCATCACCGCCGACAAACAACAGGATATCTATTGAGCGTTTCATAATCTCGGCTGCGGCTGCACGCGTATCGTCAGCTCGAGTTAATTCAGGAGGCTGGAACAAAACCTCGATATCAAAGACATCTGCAAACTCTGAACAGATATCTCCGCCCATCTGTCCACCTGCACACAAAAATGATACTGAAGCCAATCTACCCTGCAAAACTAAATCTTTCAGACCGACTAAAACCGCTCTTAGCCTATCGGCCGCCTTGGCCTCTACGCCTCTGGAAATCGCTATTTCTGTGGTAGATGCTGCATCA
>NZ_LWGG01000005.1:0-1142 GCF_001635365.1 Oleiphilus sp. HI0128
TAAAGATGATAAAGAAGCTGAAGATATCTGGTTTAATGAAATCGGTATCGACCAGTCACGTTTTTCAAGGCTAGGAGAGAAAGATAACTTTTGGTCTATGGGAGATACCGGGCCTTGTGGGCCGTGTACCGAAATTTTTTATGATCATGGTGAGGATATTGCTGGTGATCCTCCTGGTGGTCCAAATGACGACGGTGATCGTTATATTGAAATTTGGAACCTCGTTTTCATGCAGTTTAATCGTACTGCTGACGGAGTGATGCATGACCTACCAAAGCCTTCTGTAGATACCGGTATGGGTTTGGAGCGTATTGCTGCCGTGATGCAGGATGTGCATACAAACTACGAAATTGATCTTTTTCAGACCATTCTAAATGGCGCATCCAAAATATTGGGTGGCGTTTCTATTGAAGAAAAATCTCTGCGGGTTATTGCTGATCATATTCGTGCCAGTGCCTTCTTGATTTCTGATGGTGTAATGCCTTCGAATGAGGGGCGTGGTTATACACTTCGCAGAATTATTCGCCGCGCTATTCGGCATGGAAATAAACTTGGTGCTTCTGAGCCGTTTTTCTATCGCCTTGTCGAGGTTTTGATTGACGCGATGGGTGAAGCTTACCCTGAGCTCAAGGTTTCCCGGAAGCAAGTAGAGCAAATCTTGCTTCAGGAAGAAGAGCAGTTCTCCAAAACGCTTGATAAGGGAATGAAGGTTCTGGAGTCAGATATTGCGTCTCTGGATAGTACCGTTATTTCTGGTGCGACGGTCTTTACTTTATATGATACTTACGGCTTCCCGGTTGATTTGACTAATGATATCGCTCGTGAGCGAGGGTTAACGCTAGATCACGAGGGTTATGAAGCTGCAATGGAAACGCAGCGAGAAAGAGCGCGCGCGTCGAGCAAATTTGGTGTTGATTACAACGACTCTTTGGATATTTCGGGGAGTACCGAGTTTGTTGGCTATGAAAGTTTTGATCATGAGTCAGAGGTACTGTCGGTTACGGTTGATGGTGAGAATGCCAAGGCTGGAGCTGGCGAGCAGTGTATCGTGGTATTGGCGTCGACACCTTTCTATGCAGAGTCGGGTGGTCAGGCTGGCGATACTGGTGTCCTCGAGTGGGATGGTGGTAAAGCACTGGTAA
>NZ_LWGG01000006.1:0-936 GCF_001635365.1 Oleiphilus sp. HI0128
ACTCAGCACTATTTTCAATTAGGAGATTTCCGCCAAAGGGGTCTGTAGACCCACCAGCCTGACTAGGAACCGACTGACGACCAAGCGAATTTCTTTGATAACCTCGCACCGAAGTAATACCACCGGTGAAATAGTTTTCGTAAAATGGAAGTATGCTGGTATCACCATACCCATCAGCCCACGCCAATTTATTGCGAATCCTGAATACAAAGTCATGATCTTTATCGATTGGGAAGTAGGTATTTGAGCGGTAGTTAAGTTTATAAAATGATAGATCACTGAAAGGTACCGACACTTCAAGCGTTAGGCCCTGTCCCCACCCGCGCGTTGGAAACTGCCCGCGATTCAATGTGCTTCTGGTCCATGACCCGGTAAAGCTGTAAGTATTAAAACTCGTACCATATTCAGAAACAAAAGTATTGATTCCGAGCGGCACATCCTCACCTGCAGATAGCTGAGTATTGGTATAACCAAAAGTGAACTTCAAGCGAGAAATACTGTTGATAGGATAACCAAAGGTTACCGATGCTCCCGTTTCATCGATAACAAAATCTGAACGGTCATCTTCGTCAAAATCAGTTTTTCTAGCAAAAAAGCTAAACCCTCGACTCACACCATCGACAGTGAAGTAAGGATCGAGATAGGAAAAGTTAGCAGACTTAACGGACTCAGTGGTATTCACGCCAAAAGAGACCTTCTTACCGGAGCCAAAAAAGTTACTTTCAGAAACACTCAAACCAAGTGAAAAACCGGAACCCTGAGAAAAACCCAAGCTTGCAGAAAGGTTACCGGATGAAGTTTCTTCAACCGAGTAATTCACATCAATTTGATCTGACGTGCCCGGTACTGAGGGCGTATCAATATTAACAGTACTAAAGAAGCCCAAACGCTCAAGCTTAGCTTTAGAACCTTCGATCAAGTCCGTTGATGCAGACC
>NZ_LWGG01000007.1:0-961 GCF_001635365.1 Oleiphilus sp. HI0128
CTTTGCAGCTAATCTATGAATACCAAAGCATGATGTGCCAGCTTACGGCGATGGATATGTCTAATGCTTCCTTGTATGACGGAGCATCGGGCCTAGCTGAAGCCGTGTTGATGGCGATTCGTGCCAACAGAAAGTCCAAGAGCAAAAAGGCTCTGATCGCAGGTACCGTACATCCTCTATACCAGCAAGTGGTTGATGACATTGTTAGCAACCAGGGAATTTCCATTGATGTATTGCCAATGGACGATAAAGCGCTTGCCGTTGATAGTGCAGCGTTAGAAAGCTTTGCTGGCCAAGACTATGCCGCTTTGATAATTCCTCAGCCAAACTTCTTTGGCTCGTTGGAAGATGTGAATGCTTTAACCAACTGGGGCCAGGCAAATGGCATGTTGGTTATTGGCGTCGTTAATCCGACAGCTTTAGCGCTATTAACGCCTCCTGGTGAATGGGGAGATAAGGGTGCCGATATCGCCGTGGGTGAAGGTCAGCCATTGGGTATTCCTATGGCATCGGGTGGCCCGTATTTTGGCTTTATCTGTTGTAAAGAAAAGCTGGTTCGCCAAATGCCAGGACGTATTATTGGTCGTACTGTCGATCTGGAAGGTAAAGAAGGTTTTACCCTGACCTTACAGGCACGCGAGCAGCATATTCGCCGTTCTAAAGCGACTTCCAATATATGTACCAACCAAGGCTTGGCGGTTACAGCAGCAACGATTTATATGTCTTTGATGGGCTACAAGGGCCTTTCTCAGGTAGCGATGGCTTGTCATCAAAATACTCAAAAATTGCGCGCTAAGCTTGAAGCAATTGACGGAGTGTCAGTGCTGAATGGCGAAGCCTTCTTCCATGAACTGGTTGTACAGGTCGATAACGATGCTGATGCAGTACTTGAAAGCATGGCTGAGCAGGGCGTGTTAGCGGGCTATGGTCTTGAGCAACACTTTGATGCTTTGAAGAACTG
>NZ_LWGG01000008.1:0-864 GCF_001635365.1 Oleiphilus sp. HI0128
CTTAACTATACTGATATGGTCATTAAGGAATCAATGCGCTTGTTACCGCCAGTCTGGACGCTAAACAACCGACAAGCCAATGACGACATTGACATAGGCTCATATCATATTCCCAAAGATAAAGTTATCTTCCTATCACCTTATGCGAACCACTTAAACCCACGTTATTTTGAAAACCCGAACCGCTTCGATCCAGAGCGTTTTTCACCAGAAAACGAGAAAAACATACCAAAGCATGTTTATATACCTTTTGGCTCGGGGCCACGATTTTGCATTGTGCAATCATTTGCGATGATGGAAGCGAAAATAATACTTGCAACAATTATGAGAAGATTCGAAGTCGAATTAGATGAAAACAATGTGTTTGACCCTCAACCTCTCATTACGCTCTCGAATAATAAGGGCATGCAAGTTAAACTAAAAAGCCGAGATAATTAGAGACTTTGCTAATGAAAACTGCGATGGCGCGTCATATTCTTGTAAAAGATGAGCAAACTGCCAACACGATAAAACAAGCCTTGGCTAAAGGGGGTGACTTTGCAAAACTGGCGCGCAAGCACTCTAGCTGCCCTAGCAAAAAGAATGGTGGCGACTTAGGCGAAATTCGGCCTGGTGACTTAGTTAAGCCCGTTGAACAAGTAATTTTCAAAAAAGCATTAAAGACCGTTCACGGTCCAGTAAAGTCAAAATTTGGCTATCACCTGATCGAAGTTTACTTTCGAGGCTAAGATAACAACTAAAAGCTGCCTAAAGCTGCTTTTAGTTGTTATCTTAGATTGACAGCCCTCGTAAGACATTAGCACCAATATCGCCATTAGCACCGATCACCAAAACTTTCATTGTAGATCCTTATTATTCTCTTTT
>NZ_LWGG01000009.1:0-754 GCF_001635365.1 Oleiphilus sp. HI0128
GTCTGGATAGAGCTGCCGCCCTAAGCCCTCGATGTTTAGTAGGGTTTTTTGCAACAGTACAAGCTGGGGTTGAACTTCCATATTGAAGCGACGCGCTGTTTGGAACAAGCGCAGCAGAAACTGTCCAAAGGATATGTCTTTTAGCGGGCGTTCGAAAATAGGCTCGCAAACCGTACGGATGGCTGATTCAAACTCGTCTGCACGTGTGTCCTCAGGAACCCAGCCTGATGAAATATGTAACTCGGCAACCATTTTGTAGTCACGCTTGAAGAAGGCGAGCA
Source organism: Oleiphilus sp. HI0128 (assembly GCF_001635365.1). Lineage (NCBI taxonomy): Bacteria > Pseudomonadati > Pseudomonadota > Gammaproteobacteria > Oceanospirillales > Oleiphilaceae > Oleiphilus > Oleiphilus sp. HI0128. The sequence continues at coordinate 282 of NZ_LWGG01000009.1, forward strand.
GATTGCGTGCGAGGTAGTTTTGATCCTCAGGCGTTAGTGTGCCAACGATACCAAAGTCGATGGCAATGTATTGCGGGTTGTGAGGATTCTTTGACGAGACGAATATGTTTCCAGGGTGCATGTCAGCATGAAAGAAGCTATCGCGAAATACTTGAGTAAAGAAGATCTCTACGCCGCGTTCGGCAAGTGCTTTCAGGTTGACCCCGGCGGTTCTCAGCGCGTCAACGTCAGCAACAGGAATACCATACACCCGTTCCATGACCAGAACGTGCTGGTTAGTGTAGTCCCAATGAATTTCCGGGATGTAGATCAGTTCAGAATCTAGAAAGTTTCTACGGATCTGGGAGGCATTTGCTGCTTCCCTTTGCAGGTCGAGCTCATCGTAAATTGTTTTTTCATAATCTCTTACGACCTGTACCGGGTGAAGTCGCTTACCATCCACCCAATAGTTTTCCAGAACCAGAGCAAAGAAC
>NZ_LWGG01000010.1:0-837 GCF_001635365.1 Oleiphilus sp. HI0128
GCCGCCAACTTGCTTATGTTTACCGTGTTTGCCTTGGGTTATATCAGCCTGCCCGATATTCGCAAAGAGCTGATCCCAAATGTGTCCCTTGAACGTATTGGGATAGATACGAGCCTGCCTGGTGCGTCAGTTGAAACCATAGAATCTAGCATCTGCAAGCCAATCGAAAACCAGATTTATGATATTGAGGGCACACTTGAGCTTAGCGCTATTGCGCATGAGGGTTTTTGCTCAATGACTCTTGACGTAGCAGACGGCTACCTCACGAAAGATATACTAGATACAGTTAAAAGCCGTCTCGAAAACTATGATGCCTTACCAGACGAGGCAGAAGAGCCAACCGTCAAGGAATTGATTGTACGTAATCGCGTTAGTAAATTAATTCTCAGTGGCACCGCGGACTACGCTAGCATGAGCAAGATGGCGCGAAGCATACGCAGTGAAATCCTCGAAAACGATAACATCAGCATCATCGACCTAGAAGACGTTAAAGACTCTGAAATACAAGTCTATATCCCGGCACATAACTTAGAGCAATATCAAGTTAGCTTCGAAGAGATCAGTCGTCTAATTAGGCAACAATCAAATCAGTTACCAGGTGGCGTATTAAAAACCCATGACGGTGACGTACTAATCACCAGTGATGCTAAAAAAAGTGATGCAGAGGGTTATCGAAATATCATTATTGCCTCGAATGCTGACGGTGCCGAGGTAAGACTAGGCGATATTGCGAGCATCATCGACAACCGAAATAGCCCGCAAAGTCAGGCATCCTTTGACCACCGTGCAGCGGTTTCTCTCGATGTCTATCGTGTTGGCAATCAGAGTATTGTTACC
>NZ_LWGG01000011.1:0-645 GCF_001635365.1 Oleiphilus sp. HI0128
CTGGAAGGTAGAGTCAGACTCTACAACCCAAATTTCTGTGAGATGTTCCGTATCGACCCTGAAGAAAAGAACATCAACCATATAGCAGACTTTCTAAAAGAAACAGAAACCCTCATCAGCGAGCCAAACTCACTGACAGCCGAGTTTAAATTCAGCCTCGAGACTCCCAAAGAGCAGCGTCTGTGTGAAATAAAAACACTAAAGGGTCGAACTATTGAGGCATATTCCAACCCCCAGACGAAAAACAACTCTGGCGAGATTATTGGCCTGGCTTGGAGCTTTAGGGATATCAGCGAACTAAAACTCAAAGAAGAGGAAGCCCGTCACCGAGCTTATCATGACTTGCTTACTGGCCTACCTAACCGCAGGCTTCTATCAAACAGGCTCGATACCGCCCTGACTTCGGCAAGTCAAAACAAAGACCAGACGATTGTCCTGTTTATCGACCTTGATGGATTTAAAGATGTAAATGACTCTCTGGGACACGGTGTTGGCGATGCACTACTCAAGGCCATAACTCTGCGCCTTGAAGCCGAGCTGCCCCCTCACACACTACTATCTAGACATGGTGGTGACGAATTCATTGCAGTGATGGAAAAACAAGATGGCACAGATAATGCCAAACAATTTGCACAAGCAATTGTT
>NZ_LWGG01000012.1:0-865 GCF_001635365.1 Oleiphilus sp. HI0128
GCTTGCAAACTGGCTAGGGGAGTATGTAACGGAAAGGAAGTATCCTGAGCTTGAGCTTGTCGGCGAAAGTATTGAGGATTGGGAGTCGCTCCTTGGTGAGGGTGAGCTAATTCAGCGTAACCCTGCTTCACGCTTTGCCTATACCACCTTCAAGGAGTGTCTGCTTTATGTTGATGGTACTTCTTATAAATGTTCAGCCGCATTGGCTGAAGAACTCGCCGACAGACAAGATCTTTGTCGTCAGCGAATACTAGATTTAGTTTCAGATAAACAGGATAAAAGCGTTATTGCCAACTTATTGGAAAGCGGTGCATTAGTGCTCGGAGATTTGTAGGCAGAGGTCACTGTGCCTCGCTAGGTGCTTCGAGCTATGTTTGAGCTAGCTCATGCTTGACTTACTATCTTCGTTAATAATATCCAGATTAAAAAGGCGGAGAAGGTGACGCCTAGTTTTCAAGATTGGAACAAATTTTTGCTGAACAATGCTTTTCGAGAAACTCTATAGGTGTTTGTGAAAATTCGGCTTTGAAAAAGCGCCTAAAGCCTGATGCTGTTTGAAAGCCAAGTTGTTCAGCCGTGTAATCAATGTTTTGCCTCATTTGAAATAAGTAAACTTTAGCAAGCTCTCTTCGGGCAATGTTGGAAAGGTGAGAAAACGACTCGCCGTGCTTATTAAGCCGTTTTTGTAATCCTCGAACAGATATATTTAGCTTGGATGCCAGCTTCTGACTATTAAAAGACTCTGGGTGGTTGTGCATTATCTGGCTGATTGCACGATACTCGAAGTCTTGCAATCGTTCAGATTTTTGCCAGAGGTCTAGAGACTTATTAAGGTAGAGTTGGTGCAAGGTTGGGTTGTGGCTAG
>NZ_LWGG01000013.1:0-1024 GCF_001635365.1 Oleiphilus sp. HI0128
CCCACTGATCAAACAAGACTTTAAGTCTCTTGCTGAATATATACTCGAACATCAAATCGAACGAATTTTCATGCCTTATGTCGCCTTGAAAAACCTGATGCAATGGTTTGTTCGACTAAACATCGTGCCGAAGTCCTTGAAAGAAGTTATCACCGCGGGCGAGCAGCTAATTATCACTGAGGATATTAGGTCTATCTTCGAACAGCTCCCTAAGACAAGCTTGTCAAATCAATACGGCCCTTCAGAGTCTCATGTGGTAAGCGAACTTATCATGAGAGCCCCTGCCAGCGATTGGCCGGAAATACCCCCAATTGGTAGCGCATTACCTCACGCGAAACTTAATATATTGAATGATAATGGCCAAAATGTCAGAGCTGGAGAAGTAGGAGAGCTCTATATTAGCGGCCCAGTTTTAGCTACTGGTTACATAAATAATTCGATAGAGACAAACAAACGCTTTGTCACTATGACGATCAATGGCAAAGAACAACTTTGCTATCGTACAGGGGATTTGGTCTCAGCAGATAATAAGGGCCAGTTAGTTTATTCAGGTAGAACTGATAACCAAGTAAAAATTAGTGGCTATCGTATTGAGTTATCGGAAATTGAAGCCTGTTTAATGAAGCATGAGAGTGTCTCCAATGCAGCTGTAACAGTTTCAGAGAGCGAAGCGCAAAAATCGATTATTGCTTTTATTGTAAGCAACTCTGAGGATGCTTCAATACTCAAAGCATACCTCACGCAAGAGCTACCTGCCTATATGCAGCCGTCTCATTTTCTGTTCAGCGATGCACTGATGACAACGCCTTCAGGGAAAATCGACCGCAAGAGTATGCTCGCCCAGTATCACGCCAATCAAGGTAAGTTAGCTGAGCAGGTTTCAAGCATGCAGAAAGAGCAGCTAATAGCTGTGCCAGATAAAGTGTCACTAAGCTCAATGATCTATTCCTTGCTTGGTAACGACAATATCGACACATCAAAAAGTCTGGTTGATGTAGGCATGACATCACTCATGGCGAACCAG
>NZ_LWGG01000014.1:0-20416 GCF_001635365.1 Oleiphilus sp. HI0128
CTATACTGAAATCAATGACAGATTTCAGGCATTTGTTCAGTAAGCTTAGGCTATTCAAGCAAACACCAGATACTGAACACTATGTGAAAGGCACCCAAGGAGACAAGTTCATGTACAGCCAATTTACCAAAGCCCTAAAAGTTATTATGTTCAGCCTTGTGTTGGCGCTACCCGCGACGGGCTGGTCAAACACGATTGAAGAAACGCCTTCAGCCGTTGCGATGACCGGCGACGCCTTGTTTGTAAGACCCGTAATGATTGCGACAACTATCTTAGGTGCAGCAATCTTTATCGTTTCTTCACCATTTTCTGCCTTAGGTGGTAATGTTGAGGAGTCCTTCGATGAACTGGTGGCTGGGCCTTTTAATACAGCGTTTATCCGCTGCTTAGGTTGTACAATGACCGGTCGTAAAGTCAGCGCGATAGTTTCCCAGGAAGAAGAATAAGCTTCACTTCTTCTTTCAAATAAAAAAGGCTGGTGTGATACCAGCCTTTTTTATTTCTATTCAAACTAGTTTAGTTTGATGCCTTTTGAATAAGCGCTTTCCAGTCAAAGCTCTGATCGCCTAAGGCGTGAAAGAATGGATTTAAAATATCTGCTTTCTGGTTGTAAGTGAGAGGTTTTAGATCGATATCGAGGATTTCACCGCCCGCAGCATTGAGTACGGCGTGTGCAGCAGCAGTATCCCACTCGCTTGTGAGCGCTAAGCGCGGATACCAATGAGCCGTTCCTTCCGCAATGGCACAGATTTTCAGTGAACTACCCATGCTGACTAAATTAATATCGTCAAATACCTCAGCGACATGCTTAAGAAGTTCATCCAAGGCTTCAGCTCCGTGGCGCCTGCTACCAACAACAGCCAGTGTGTCCTGAGTATTGACTGCGCTCACCTTAAGCTCAGTCTTAGCACCTTTTTCTTCTTTCCAGGCTCCTTGCCCTTTTAATCCGTAATACAGTGTTTGTGTAACAGGAACGTAGACAAGCCCCAGAATAGCTTCACCGTCTTCGATCAAAGCAATATTGACGGTAAACTCGCCATTTTTATTAATAAATTCTTTAGTACCGTCTAAAGGGTCAACCAGCCAATAACGCTGCCATGAAGAGCGCTCAGAAAACTGAGGCATACCACCTTCTTCAGAAAGAACAGGGTAGTTTAGAGCTAAGCTTGTTAAGCCTTGGTCTATCACCATATGAGCGGCGTGGTCAGCTTTGGTAACCGGAGAGTCATCGGCCTTGTTCTCAACTTCGATTGGCGAATCGGAGTTATAAACTTCGAGAATAGCCTCGCCCGCATCGATAACGATTTTCTTTAAATCTGGTAAAAGTTGTACTAGCTCATTCATGAGGGTTTGTAATATCCAATATAAAGTGTGTTGAAATAGTTGGCTTCGGCTAATAACTCTTAGAGGAGTGTTTGTGTGAACAGATTCCGAGCGCTAGAATAGCCGTTTTACGACAGTATAGAGAGTTTCATGATCGACTGGAATCAGATAGAAACAGTTTTCTTCGATATGGACGGTACGCTACTAGACCTCCATTTCGATAACTACTTTTGGCTAGAATATTTGCCAAAGCGTTATACGGAGCTGAAGAGCCTTAGTCATGACGATGCAGTGAAGTCGCTTCATGCTATGTACGAAGCACATCATGGTTCCCTAAACTGGTACTGTCTCGATTTCTGGTCTGATGCGCTCAACGTCGATATTGTGGAACTAAAGAAAGAAGTAAGTAATAAAATTGCGTATCGACCTCATGTTAAGGAATTCCTGGGAGCCGTCAAAAATATGCCTGTAGAGATGGCCATCCTTACCAATGCCCATCAAGGTAGTATTAGTGTCAAGCTTGAGCAAACCGACTTGGCTGACTTCTTTGACGAGATCATTTGTTCTCACGATTATGGCTTGGCTAAAGAACAGTCTGACTTCTGGCAGCGACTTCATAAGGCAAGGCCCTTTGATAAAGAAAAAACAGCTTTCTTTGATGATAATGAGGCGGTACTTGCCGCTGCAAAAGAATTTGGTATTAAGCACTTATATTCAATTGCCCAGCCTGATAGCCAGAAGCCTGACAGAGAGCAAGGAGATTTTCCCTTAGTTCGTGACTTTAGAGACTTGTTGTAAATGAGTACAGACGCAAAAGTAAGAATTGATAAGTGGCTTTGGGCTGCTCGCTTCTTCAAGACCAGAAGCTTGGCGAAAGAGGCAATTGATGGTGGTAAGGTGCATTATAATCAACAACGCTGTAAACCTGGTAAGACAGTTGATATCGGTGCAGAACTAACCATTCGCCAGGGTTGGTTTGATAAGGTCGTTATTGTTGAAGGTTTAAGTGATCGCAGAAAAAATGCGAGCTTGGCTCAAGAACTCTATCGTGAGACAGAAGAAAGTATTGTAAAAAGAGAGGAGGCGCTGGCGGAACGAAAGCAAGCAATGGCAGGCCTACCCGCACCTTTTAAAAGGCCAAATAAACGCGACCGCCGACGCATTCACCGTTTTAAGAATATAAATTCAGAATCTGAATGAGCTCTATCTTTAATGTGATAAGACTCGAAGTAACAGGATATATACATGATTGATCAAGATACTTTCCAGAAGTTCCTTTTTGAAGAGCTGCAAATTCGAGGTGAGTGGGTACGCTTAGGAGAGAGCTTCCAGCAGGCGAGCAAAAACATGTCTTACCCTTCAGAAGTTAAAGCGCTCCTGGGTGAAACGATCGCAGCCTCAGTTCTGCTAACCGGAACCTTGAAGTTTGATGGTCGTCTGTCTATTCATGCGCGAGGTGAAGGGGCGCTAAGTTTGTTGATGGCAGAAACGACGAACCTGAAGACCTTTAAAGGGGTTGCGCATTGGCAAGGTGACATTGAAGAAGGTCTGCCGTTAAAAGATTATTTAGGCAATGCGCAGTTAGTGATTACCATCGACCCTGATCGAGGAAACCGCTATCAGGGGATCGTCCCCTTAGAGCGTGAAACACTGTCTGAGTGTTTAGAGCAGTACTTTGAAATGTCTGAACAGCTCGATACCTATATGTTACTAGGTGCTGATGAGCTAGGTTGCTATGGCTTAATGTTACAAAAACTACCAGGCTATAGAGAAATTGAAGATCAGGATGCATGGGACAGGGTGACCCAACTGGCTAAGACATTGTCCTCAGAAGAACTCGTGAGCACAGATAATGAAACCTTGCTGGTGCGACTATTCCACGAAGAAAAAGTGATTACTTATCAATCTGAGCCAGTACAGTTTAAATGTTCGTGTTCCAAAGAGCGCACGGCGGCATCAATTCAAAGCTTAGGAAAAGAAGAAGCGCTGGATATACTGGAGCATGAAGCCGAGATTACAGTAGATTGTCAATTTTGTGCTGCACGTTACACTTTTGATCGGACAGATGTACAAAATTTATTCGATCTAGGCGAGCCCCATTAGGCTTATTTGTTTGAATAAGGTGAAAATATTACATATAAGCCTTATGCAAGTTCTAATCTGAAAATCTATCGCCTTTGCATGTTTTAAAGTGAACAAAAATGACTTGCTTCTAAATTTAGTCGTTTTTTGTACAACAATTTGGCATAATGGCGCCCCAAATTTTTCCAGGCTCTGTTTTAGAAAAAGCTAAAACGTAGTCAAACTTAACCCAAGTGAGGTCGAAGTGAGTAACACTTATGTTGATCTAAGCTCAGCCGTATTGGTAGAGCACGCACTTGAGCGCAAAGAAGGCAGCTTGGCTGCTAATGGTTCTTTAGTCGTTACCACCGGCAAAAGAACAGGACGCTCTCCTATGGACCGCTATATTGTTGATGAGCCGAGTACTTCGGATGCAATCGGCTGGGGTCCAATTAACCGACCATTCGACCCTGAAAAGTTCGATGCTTTGTGGGAACGAGTCGAGGCGTATTTGGCTGAGCGAGATAGCTATCTTTCTCACCTTCACGTGGGTGCAGATGCTGATCACTATCTACCTGTTAAGGTTGCAACAGAAACTGCTTGGCAGAACCTGTTTGGTCGCAATCTGTTTATCCGCCCTGAGCAATATAACCAGGCCGATAAGCAAGAATGGGAAATCCTAAACGTTGCAAGCTTTGAGTGTGTACCTGAGCGTGACGGTACTAATAGTGACGGTACAGTAATCATCAACTTCGCCAAGCGTCGCGTTTTGCTTGCAGGTATGCGTTATGCGGGTGAAATGAAGAAAGCAATGTTCTCTGTTCAGAACTTCTTGTTGCCAGAGAAAGACGTATTACCAATGCATTGTTCTGCAAACGTTGGTGATGACGGCGAAACAACATTGTTCTTCGGTTTGTCAGGTACAGGTAAAACTACCTTGTCTGCTGACCCTGCGCGTTACCTTATTGGTGATGACGAGCACGGTTGGGGCAAAGGCGTTGTCTTCAATATTGAAGGCGGCTGCTATGCGAAGACTATTGATCTATCTCAAAAGAATGAGCCAATCATTTGGGATGCGATCAAGTTCGGTGCAATCGTAGAAAACGTAGCGCTTTCTGATGATAAGCGTCTACCAGATTACACAGATACAAGCATTACTGAAAACGGTCGTTGTGCCTACCCGCTAGAGCACGTTGAAAAACGTGTTGCTGAAAACTTAGCAGGCGAGCCAAACGCTATCGTATTTTTGACTTGTGATATGACGGGTGTACTACCTCCAGTATCATTGTTGTCTAAAGAAGGTGCGGCTTACCACTTCTTAAGTGGTTACACGGCATTGGTTGGTTCTACAGAGATGGGTTCAGACTCTAAGTTGAAGTCTACGTTCTCTACCTGTTTCGGTGCACCTTTCTTCCCACGCCCAGCAGGCGTTTACGCTGAATTGTTAATGAAGCGTATGGAAGAGTTCGGTTCTAAGGTTTACTTGGTTAACACGGGCTGGACAGGCGGTGCTTACGGCACAGGCCAACGTTTCAGCATTCCGGTGACTCGTGCAATCATCAGCGCAATCCAGAGCGGCGCTTTGGCTGATGCTGAAACAGAGCACTTGGAAGCCTTGAATCTAGACGTTCCAACTTCATTGGAAGGTGTTGATGCTAAGTTGCTTAACCCACGTAATACTTGGGAAGATCCAGCAGCGTACGATGCAAAAGCAGCTGATCTGATCTCTCAGTTTGTTGAAAACTTCAAGAAGTTTGACGTATCTGATGCGATCGTTGATGCAGGTCCTAAGCAAGCTTAAATTAGCTTCCTTAAGACTAAAAACCCGGCGCTGAAAAGCTCCGGGTTTTTTTGTATCTAAATGAGTGCGATGCTCGAAACAGCTCCCATAGGCAGATTCTTAGAGAGTGGTGGAACCCTCTGCCTACAAAAAATAATCCCGTTGAAGTTCTTAAAAGTACCACTCATCTTCTTCATGTAATGACAAACTCTCAGCCCCGGATTGCAGCGCCGCCTGGTGTGCTTGAATCCGCGGTAAGATACGCGCAAAGTAGAACTTGGCGGTCTTTATCTTGCCTTTCAAAAAGCTTTCTGAGAATGTCGTGGTATCGTTATCTTGAAGCTTGGCTTCGGCTTTAGCTGCCATTTCCAGCCAGAAATAAGCCAAGGTTACATAACCTGAATACATCAGAAAGTCATAGGCAGCAGCGCCGACTTCGCCGTGATCTTGGAGAGCTTTCATACCGACGTTTTGAATCATTTGTGGCCATTCTTTACTGAGAGTTTTTACTTGCTCAGCAAGCTGGATTAGCTCGGTATCGCTGTCTTGTTTAAGTATCGATTTGGAGAGCACATGAAGCTGTTTTGTAAATAACATCAGTGCCTGGCCTTGGTCGCCCAATACCTTTCTTCCTAGCAAGTCGAGAGACTGAATCCCCGTTGTTCCCTCATAAAGCGTAGAAATCCGTCCATCACGGTAGATTTGCTCGACGCCAGTTTCGGTAATATAACCATGGCCGCCATAAACCTGGACAGCTAAAGAAGCAGACTCTTGACCGGTTTCGGTGAGAAATGCCTTGGCGATAGGCGTAAGTAAACCTAGTAGTTTTGCGGCCTCGGCATCGTTTCCGGCTTTTTCCCTATCAAGCAGCTCTGCACAATAGTGGCAAAATGCTCGACCCCCCTCAGCAAACGCTTTTTGAGTGAGGAGCATCCTGCGCACGTCAGCGTGACCTATCAAACCAGTGGTTTGTCCGCGCAATTTTTTATCCAGGGACTGGCCCTGAACACGTTCGACAGCATATTGATACGAGGCCTGAAAAGACTGTTCACTCATACCCACGCCTTGTAAGGAGGTTCCCAGACGCATCTCATTCATCATTTTGAACATGGCTTTAATACCGCCATTCTCTTCGCCAACCAGGAAGCCTTTTGCTTCTTCAAAGGCCATCGTGCAGGTAGGGTTGCTGTGTATCCCCATTTTTTCTTCAATACCAATACAACTAAGGGAGTTATATTCATTATTGTCTGGAAAAATTTTTGGCACCAAAAATAAAGATAGGCCTTTAATACCTTCAGGTGCACCCTTAATACGAGCGAGTACTAAATGAATAATATTGTCACTAGCGTCATGATCACCTGTAGAGATAAAGATTTTGGTACCTGATATCGCGTAACTGTTGTCAGCATTAATCTTTGCGCTACTTTTAATTTCACCTAGGTCGGAACCGCAATGAGATTCAGTTAAGCACATGGTGCCCGTCCAATTACCTGATACCATGTTGTGAAGGTAGGTTTGTTTTAATTCATCATTACCGAATGAAATCAGAGCTTTACATGCAGAGCTGGTGAGCGCTGTGAACATGCATAAAGATTGGTTGGTACTGGTCAACATTTCCGATACCTTTGAGCTAAGTGCTTCAGGTAGCGCTTGCCCACCCCACTCCTCTGGCATCGAGATTCCCATCCACCCTGCTTCAGAAAAAGCTTTAAATGCGTCGCGAATCTTAGGGTCTAGTAGTACTTTACCATCCTTGTAACGACAGCCATTTTGGTCTCCATGTTGATTGACGCTGCCCCAGACTTGCTCTGAAAACTCTGCAGCCTGGTCGAGAATTAAGCCCGCATCGTCATTGTCGATAGCAGAATTGCCCTTTATATGGAATTTCATATCAGTGATTGGCGCGCAATATTTCGACACGGTGCTATGCTCCTCTATTAATGTTCTTATCAATACGTCTATCAGTGTGCCGTACTTGTACTAAAGATTATTGCGATAGAAAAAATTTAGCACATTAACAAATGATAAGGACGTTATGAAAAGATTTGCATAGGATGAATATAAGCTAGGTCATTCAGACAAATGGATTCCCGCTCCAACCAGGTGGCCCTATTTTGCAGGGCAATTCACCTTGTATGTGGGAATGATGAGGGTGGAATGAACCTAAGAAAAAATTAAAAGCGTCAGCGGAGAGAGAGATGTCAGCAGAATTATATCCAAATATGTTAAAGCCATTGGACTTAGGTTTCACGACTTTAAAAAACCGTGTTTTGATGGGTTCAATGCATACAGGCTTGGAAGAAGAAAAAGATGGCCATGAACGAATGGCTGCTTTCTTTGCAGAACGCGCTCGCGGTGGAGTTGGCCTGATTGTTACGGGCGGTTTTGGTCCAAACCAGGAAGGTGCTACGCATCCTCATACCAAGTCAATTAAGACAGAAGAAGACGCACTAGCACATCGAACTATTACTGATGCCGTTCATGAAGCGGGTGGTAAGATCTGTATGCAGATTCTACATACGGGTCGCTATGCGTTTAACCCTAATTTGGTTGCGCCTTCTGCTGTTCAGGCACCGATTAACCCTTTTCCACCAAAAGAACTTGATGAAGCCGGTATCGAAAAGCAGATCAGTGATATCGTAATGTTAGCGGTTAATGCTCAAAAAGGTGGTTATGACGGCGTTGAAATCATGGGCTCAGAAGGTTATTTCATTAACCAGTTCTTAGCGAAGCGTACTAATAAGCGTGATGACCAATGGGGTGGCGAATACGAAAACCGTATGCGCTTGGCTGTAGAAGTCGTGCGTCGTACACGTGAAGCCGTGGGTGAAAAATTTATTATTATATACCGTTTGTCTATGCTCGACTTGGTTGAGGGTGGAAGCAGCTATGAAGAAGTACTACAGCTAGGTAAGGCGATTGAAAAAGCAGGTGCAACCATCATCAACACTGGTATTGGTTGGCATGAAGCACGTATCCCAACAATTGCGACAAAAGTACCGCGCGCAGCATTTACTTGGGTAACCGCTAAGTTCAAAAAAGAGCTTAATATTCCATTGATCACTTCTAACCGTATTAATACGCCGGAAGTGGCTGAAGAAGTTCTAGAGCGTGGCGATGCCGATATGGTGTCGATGGCACGCCCATTCCTTGCGGATCCTGACTTTGTTCAGAAAGCTTTTGAGGGCAAGAGCGACGAGATCAACACTTGTATCGGTTGTAACCAGGCTTGTCTTGACCACGTATTTAGCGGCAAGCTAACTAGCTGCTTGGTGAATCCGAAGGCATGTCACGAAACAGAGTTTGCTTCATCTCCAGTAGAAACGGCTAAGAAGTTGGCTGTTATTGGCGCGGGCCCAGCTGGTTTAGCATTTGCGACGTCGGCAGCTGAGCGTGGACATACAGTAACTTTATTTGATTCAGCAAATGAAATTGGCGGGCAGTTCAATATTGCTAAGCAAGTACCCGGCAAGGAAGAGTTTTACGAAACGATCCGTTACTTTGGCAAGATGATCGAGAAGACGGGTGTAAACCTTCAGCTTGGTCAGCGTTTGACAGCAGAGGACTTAAATCAGGGCGATTTTGATGAAGTTATTCTAGCTACCGGTATTAGCCCACGTACACCTGAAATAGAGGGTATTGATCACCCTAAAGTACTGAGTTATATCGATGTACTTCGCGATAAGAAAGAAGTGGGTAAGAAAGTAGCGGTAATCGGTGCAGGTGGTATCGGTTTTGATGTATCGGAATACTTAGCCCACTCAGGTGAAGCAACAAGCCAAAATATCGAAGCCTTTATGAAAGAATGGGGTGTTGATATGTCGCTAGAGGCTCGTGGTGGCATTGAGGGCGTTGAAGCGCAAGTTAGCCCTTCTGCTAGAGAAATCTACTTATTACAGCGTAAGAAGTCTAAAGTTGGCGCGAAGCTAGGAAAAACAACAGGCTGGATTCATCGCACGGGTCTAAATAACAAAGGCGTCAACATGATACCTGCCTGTACTTACGAGAAAGTGGACGATCAAGGTATTCACATTGATGTCGCAGGTGAGAAGAAAGTACTTGATGTGGATAACGTTATCTTGTGCGCGGGCCAGGAGCCACTGCGTGAATTAGTTGAGGGCTTGAATAAGCCATATCACCTGATTGGTGGTGCTGATGTGGCTGCAGAACTTGATGCAAAACGTGCAATTAATCAGGGTACGCGTTTGGCATTGGATATCTAAAGTCTTTAGATAAACAAGCAGCAAACAGAGCCGAGCTAGAGTTTCCTAGTTCGGCTTTTTTGTGCCATTCGCGTGCTGGTGGGAGAATAATTAAGCTATTCCTGCACCTCAAACTGCTTCTTGAAGGCTTGCAAGCCTTCCTGAACCAAGTCATAGGTCTTATCGATATTCTCGGCAATCTCACCTTCTAACACTCCTAATCCATCGAGTATCTCGCGTGCTTCAGAAAATCCGGTATCAATACCACCGCTAATAATATCGACAAACTTTTCGACTTGCTCACTCTCGTTCAATTCAGGGTGTTGTTGTTGATAAAGTGGAAACAGGCTAGTCGAGAAATTAACAATCCGGCCCGCTGTCGCTTCGGGTGAGACGTCCAGGCCTTGCTCATAACCGGACTGGATTGAGTTTTCGCCAAAGTCACCTTCTAGCTCTTTATTGATCGCATCGATAGCGGTCTGATAAAGCAGGCTCATAGGTTCGTTCTTGACGCTGAGGCTAACTTCGTAGTTAGCATTCAACACGGCAGCATTGAATTCTTTGCGAAGGGCCTCTACTTGACCAATTTGCTCTGTGCCATCACTTTGCGGTGAAGACCTTGCGTCACTAGAAGTAGTTTTTTCAGGTACGGACGATATATTAAGTCGGGTGTCGATTTGGCTAACAGGCATATGAACACTCCTCAGTAGCGGTAGGTCTTGATTAATTATTGACCAGTGCGTGGGGAGCAGCAAGCAAAACTTGGTAAGTATTTGTTCCTTATAGATGGCTAGCTGAGGCTATTGAGAAAACTTTTTTCGAAGGCGGGACAGGCTAACGGGCGTCATGCCGAGAAACGAGGCGATATGGTATTGGGGGATGCGCTCCAGGAAGTGAGGGTATTCTTTACAAAACCACTTGTAACGTTGTTCACCGTTATTGAGTAGCCGCTTGGCATCGCGTTTAGCATTGCGTACGAAGAGTTCATGCATAAAGGTGATTTCGAAACGTAATAACTCGGGATCATCATAACCATAGGAATGAAATTGATGGTAGTTCGCGACAACAAGGCTGGCGGGTTCGAGTGCTTGAATATAATAGGGGCAGGGTGTGCCATTTACGAAGCTTGATATGGGGCCCAGCATTTGACCTTCTTCATAAAAGCCTTCGTTTACTTCGTTGCCTTCTTGGTCGACATAGTAGAGCCTGAGAATGCCGTCAGAAATATAGAAAAACTCTTCGCAGGCATCCCCTGCTCGAATCCAATGATCACCTTCATCGAGTTCTTGAACATGGAAAAAATCTAGGAAACGGTCCCATTCCGCTAAGTTTGCTTTGAACTTCTTCTCAAGCATGTGTCGCATTTTGGCTATATGCTGGTTCACTTAGCTTCCTTTTCACTGGTCATTTGTTTTGAGCTGCTTATAGTAGTCTTTTTATCAAACGTGAACAAATAGCAGTTTGATGAATGTTTTTTAGAATTAGAAATAGCGAAGAAAATAAGGGGCGCGTTAGTCGCCCCTGATAGTTGAACTTACTATACTGAGGTTGAATGGCTTATACAGTCTCTTTAGAAAACACCTGTTTTAAGCCCTCAGCGGTTTGGCTAGCCAAGTCAGTAAGCTTTTCTGCATCGCCCTTAAACTGAGCTTGAACAGTCTCAGAAAATTCAGATTGTTGCTCTACAAAGGCGTTCAGTGAATCGCTATTTCTGATCTCTAATGCCGATTTTGCCTGGGCTATACCCATTTCAGCGTAGTTTGCAAAGGCTTGCGCTTGAATATCAACTAACTCACCTACGTTATTCAGTAGCAATCTATTCACTTCTTTTGCAGGCTCAACAAAGCGTTTCGCTTGTTCGCTTAATGAATCGATAAATTCGTTCATGTATGTCTCCTTGTTATTTACTAGTGGTGCATGTGCTGACCGCCGTTAATGGAAAGATTTGATCCAGTGATAAAACCAGACTGTTTGTCTGATAAGAAAGCAACAAGTCTCGCTATTTCTTTTGGATCACCCAGCCTGCCGACCGGAATTTGGGCGATAATTTGGTTTCTTATACTCTCTTCGACCGCCATCACCATTTCAGTTGCTATATAACCAGGGGAAATAGTGTTAACAGTAATGCCTTTGCTGGCTACTTCTTGCGCTAGTGACATGGTAATACCATGAATGCCAGCTTTGCTGGCAGCGTAATTCACTTGACCAAATTGGCCCTTTTCACCGTTGATAGAAGAGATATTAATAATTCGCCCGTATTGGCGTTTCAACATGAACTCGATGACATTCCGACAAGTATTGAAGGTTCCACTCAGGTTCACATCAATGACCTCTTGCCATTTTTGTGGTGACATTCGTTTTAAGCTGGTATCGCGAGTGATACCAGCGGTATTCACCAAAACTGCAATGGGGCCAATGCTTTCTTCAATATCAAGAATATTGCGGGTACAACTGTCAAAATCAGCAACCTCCAGTACACAGGTTTTAATGTCATAGCCTTGTGTTTTGAGTTGCGCTTGCCAGTTGTCGGCTTTTTCTTGGCTGCTGGATGCAGCAACAACGGTGTAGCCTTCATCATGTAGTGTTTGGCAGATCGCAGTACCTATTCCACCGGTTCCGCCCGTGACAAAAGCAACGTTTACATTAGACATATATGCCTCCTAATCGTGAGTTCAGATTCAAAAATCGGAAAACGAAAGAAAAGAGAGGTAACAGAGTTGAAACTCTACGGCATGTACCTGATTTTTGTCGTTCTTATAGTTTCTCATCATGAAGCTAGAGACTAGGGAAAGCTTTGATGTGAATCACATGGCGGATGGAAGGGTTGATTAATAGTAAAGATAATTGATGTAGATCAAAATATATACAAAGAGGGGTTTTGGGTTTGCAATAGTGGTACTGAGGTATTTACCACGTTCTCCATCGCTCAGTGATATCTTCGGAATACTCGTGGCCAGCGCTTTGTACAACTAGTTTAATCAGGGCGCAAATATCTTCTCGTTGGTCGGTCTCAATTAGCTGATGGTCGAGTTTGAAGTTCAGGTCATTTAGTTTTTTCACCAAAGACTCAATTTGGGTAGAAACCCAAGAAAAATCATTGTTTTGGTGATTGCTAGTCACATCATGGATAAATGCTGTAATTAGCTGGTCGCACTCCTCTACATGCTGCGCCAAGTATGCTGGCTCTTCATCATCTTCGATAAAGTCATACATCCAATGCAACAGGTAGTCCTTTTTTTCCTTGATTGTGCTGTTCATTTTAACTCTATACGTAGTATTAAGAAGAAGGCTTGGGTAAAAACTCAAGCATTGCCTCTGCGGAAACACTTGGAGCCTCAAGCATGGCAAGGTGGCCAATATCTTCGAGTACCAGCTGTTGGGCACCAGAGATTAATTTTGTATATTTGTCGATGTTTTTTACGTTAATAGCCCTGTCTTGTTCACCCCAAATAATTAGAGTAGGCGCAATGATACTGGTGAACTTTTGCTCCAGCCCCTTGCCCAAGTCACTACGAATATCTTTGAATATTTTCTGATTGATTTCCAGGCGACGAATGGACTTTTCTGCTTCGACCTTGGTGATAACGTCGGGTATGAAAGGCTTATCTTCCATTACAAAGTCCATAAGCTCGTTGAACTCATCAGTGTTTGACGCGATTAGGGGGTTGATACCTTGAGATAAAAGCTCATCCATTTTTGAGGGAATATCATGGATACCCGCAGGGCTAATTAGGGTTATCGATAGAACCTGCTCTGGGTAGGTTGCTGCGTAAAGTGATGAAATGGCGCCTCCCATAGAATTACCGACTAGATGGAAGCGTTTGAGATTCAAGGCACTTGCAAACTGTTTTACGAATGCGCTTTGCTCGACGATGGAGTAAGACTGACTCATGTCGATAGTGCTATCACCATGGCCCATTAAATCTAGAGCGATAAGGTGATACTTGTCAGCTAGCGGTTCAGAAAAACGTATCCAGTTTTCTTTATTGGCGCTAAAGCCGTGCAGCATGATGATTGTGCCGAGCTTATCTTGGCGAGAGTTTTCCAGATAA
This sequence comes from Oleiphilus sp. HI0128, assembly GCF_001635365.1. Classification (NCBI taxonomy): domain Bacteria; kingdom Pseudomonadati; phylum Pseudomonadota; class Gammaproteobacteria; order Oceanospirillales; family Oleiphilaceae; genus Oleiphilus; species Oleiphilus sp. HI0128. The sequence continues at coordinate 13,419 of NZ_LWGG01000014.1, forward strand.
GCGTAAGGTTTGCCTTCAATCGAGATTTTTTTAGGTAGAAGGTTTGCTTTTGAGGCTTCAAACTCGATCGCTAAACGATAAAGGTCATCGCGATAGTAGTCGCTTGCGATATTGACTGAAACCAGAGAAAGGACAAAGACAAACAAAAAGACTTTAAGTTTACTCACGCGCGCTCCTTGTTTAACAAGCCGAAGCGCAGCCTGCGAGTTCTTTTAAGCCATTCATATCGATGATGTGTAAGTCTGTACGCTTAATTTCTAGCAAGCCTTCTTTTTGAAAACGCTTAAATAAACGGCTAACCGTTTCGGCGGCCATATTTAAGTGATTAGCAATATCGCGACGCGGCATCATGAGGTTAATTCGAGTATCGGAATAACCGCGTTGCTTGTAGCGAGAAGATAATGCGAGGATAAAACCGGCTAGTTTCTGGTCAGCAGAATGTTCCACAGTCATTGACTGTGAAGTATGTACTTCCTTACTCATTAAGCTAAATAATTGGCGCTGTAGGGAGGGAAGTTTCGCTGCAAGGCTTTCTAAATCGTTGTAGTTAATACCACAGACAGAGGAAGTGCCAAGAGAAATAGCTGTTGAAATATACTTCTGTGGGTAGATCGCATCCAAGCCGAAAAGTTCACCGGGCAGGTGGAAACCGACAATATGCTCATTACCGTTCGCATCAATAACCACGGTTTTGAACATGCCCGATTTAACGGCGTAGATCCTTTCAAAGTGTTGTTCTGACTGGTAGACGGTCTCGTTTTCTTTATAGGGGGACGAAGGCTCAATAATGTTTTCTAACGAAACCATATCATTTGAGTCTAACCCTACTGGCAAGCAAAGTTTTCCAAGAGAGCATTGTCCGCACTTTAAAAAGGACGGAGATGCCACAGAATTCGAGCTCGGCATACGTAAATCACCATAAAATTTTAATTATAGTGTCTTACTATACCGTGGTTGCTCAGTATTCTGTAGAGTTGTTTGATTAAAATATGCATCAAATTTCATAGCGATGTTCCGCAGAAAGATTCTTCCTTTGGGTGTCACCTTGAATCCTTGGTCACTTAATTCGATCAAACCATCGCTTGCGAGGTCATTCAAGCTACTGAGTTCACTGTTGAAATAACGGTGGAAAAAAATATCGTGACCGTCACCGAAGTCACTGTAATCAACGACACCGTCACACATAATTTGTTGGATTAGATCTGCACGGATGCGGTCATCGGTATTGAGATTAACGCCGCGTTTGATAGGTAAGTGTCCTTTATCAACGGCGGTTTTGTACTTGGATACTTCGGTGACATTCTGGCTATAGCCATCATTGACCCGGCTGATAGCACTGACACCAATACCAATTACATCGCATTCTGCATGTGTAGAATAGCCTTGGAAGTTACGCTGCAAACCACCTGTATCAAGGGCTTTAGCCAAGCTGTCAGTAGGTAGTGCAAAGTGATCCATACCGATATAGATATAGCCCGCTTCAGTTAAGCGTTGGATACTATCGGTGAATATTTCAAGTTTTTCTGCTGTTCCTGGAAGGTCGCCTGAGTGAATCAGCCTTTGCGCCGGAATGCGTTGAGGCATATGTGCGTAATTATAGAGTGCGATTCGATCCGGTTTAATACGAATGACTTCATCAAGCGTATTCGAAAAACTTGCGCGAGACTGTTTTGGCAGGCCGTAAATAATATCAATAGATACTGAATCAACTTTGTTATCGCGAGCTGACTGGATAACCGCTTCAACCTGCTCTTTACTTTGCTCACGGTTGATAGCTTTCTGCACTTCAGGGTCAAAGTCCTGAACGCCGATACTGATTCTGTTAAAGCCCATGGTCACTAATTCGGTCATTTCTTCTGGTGTGACTGTACGTGGGTCAACTTCAATGCCAATTTCTAATGAGTCAGGAAGACCTAGGTGGAAGGATTGTGCCAGCACTTCCATGACTTCACGTAATTGCTGAGGGCTTAAAAATGTGGGAGTGCCACCACCAAAATGAATCTGTTGCAGTAAACGGTCGTCAGCATAGTACTTGCCGTGCATTTCGATTTCCCGATATAGATAATCGAGGTAGTCAGTGGCTAGCTGCTGCTTGTGCGTCACAATCTTGTTGCAGCCACAGTAGTAACAAAGTGACTTACAAAATGGAATGTGGATATAAACAGAAAGAGGCTTGGGAACAGGCAACTGGTTACTTGCCTGAGCATGAGTACGATAGTCAGCTTCAGTAAAGTTATCATTGAACTGAAGTGCAGTTGGATAAGATGTGTATCTTGGCCCGTAAACGTCGTATTTGTTTAGTAAGGGCGCCAAGTCTTCGGTCACCTCAAGCGGTTTCATCTATCCATTCCTCCTGCATTGTTAGGGGATCAGTTTATGCGCACTAGGCGTAAGCTGCCTTGACGTGCGTCAAGGGAAATGACTGGTACAAAAAATACTCGAAAAAGGTGCATCTTCAGGTGCAGAACGAAGAAAGGTGGAGCTTAGTCTTGAGAGAAGCGTGCTTGGTGAAATTTAAGTTGAGCAGTATGGCCGCCATCGGGAAAGTGATGATAAGCGAGTCGGCTTACATTGGCATAAGGTACATCAATATTCCAAAGCCTGTCACTAGGCATACCTAGTACGTGGGTTAATATAGCTCGGATAACGCCCCCATGGCATACAAGTAAAGTATGCTCAGTTTGATATTCGAGCACTAAGGCTTCCCAAGCTGTATGAATACGCTGAATGAAATCAGACATTCGCTCGGAGCCTTGGGGAGCGTGATTATCGGGGTCTTCCCAGTAGTTTCTTAATGCCTTTGGGTCGTGTTTCATCAGTTCTTTGACGCTCTTTCCTTCCCATTCACCAAAGGAAATTTCACGAAACATCGGGTTTATGTCGACGCAGAGGCTTAGGTCTTCCCCTAGCTTATTGGCAAAGGCCTGACAGCGACTTAATGGTGAAGTCACTATCCGGGTCCAGGGTTTATGACCCCCTACACTGTCGTGCATTTGCTGCCAGCCCAAGTCTGATAAGGGGTCGTCTTGTGAACCTCGTAGTAGTTGTCCACCAACGGGTTCGCCATGTCTGATTAGGTCGAAAGTGCTTGCTTTCATAACTAAGCCTTGAGTCGCTCGAGTAGCATTTCATATTGCTGTTGTTTAGCAGCAGTATGCCTTATTTTGAACTCCTGAATAAGCAAGAGGCAAGCATCTTGTGTAATATGTTGGTTGCCAGCAAGTTCGAGAAACAAGAAGGCTTGCTCAGCTTTAGGCAGGTCTCCATGTTTAATAAAAAGCATCATCATCTTATGATAGTGCTCGGGCTGTAAGCATTCTTGAGCCCTTTTTTTACTAGCAGCATTTTTTTGAATGTCGGAAAATAATCGACAAATTCTTTCGTAGTCTGATTTACGGACACACAGTTCAATAAGGTTCTGTGCATGCTTCCAATAGCTCGAGTCTTCAGTATGCAATTTTGCCAAGTTGTAACGCTGCTCCAATATTGCTCGTGATTCGGGATATTTAGCACCCAGTGATCGCAATAACTGGCGTGCAGTATTGAACTCGAAGCGCGATAGGAATTCCATTGCTTTTGAAAGCTCTGCTCTGTACTCCCAATCAACGGAGGCAGTTATTCTTGGCTTGTTTTTTGGGGTTTCTTTCGCTGCAACTTTCATGCTTAAGCTCATGAAAATGCCTGTTGAGAGTGCCGGAAGCAGCATGCTTGCAAGAAGATATATGCTAGGCCTAGGTTGGTCGAGCGTATGTAAAACGGTATAGGTGATTAAGCTTAGAGTAAGCATTAGTAACATGAATAAGGCCGATTTTGAGGGTTGCAAGGACTCTCTTTTGGCTTGGAAATTCTTTAGTTTGTCTAACACTAGCGGGCTTGCCAGGCCATAGATAGCACCAAGAGGCCCAACTAAGACGGCATTGCTTTTGGTTGTGAATAATAGATAGGTGAGTGAAGAAATAAACATCGAAAACAGAAAATAGCAGTACAGCTTAAAGGCGCCAAAGCGCTTTTCAAAGTAGNAGGATAAAACTGAAAAACATAGAAATACTAAAATAAACAATGGATGAGAGGGGTGTGCGAAAACATGAGTGAGGATCTGTCTGATGCTGAAGTCTTGAGCAGAAAGGCCAAGTAAGTTTGTACTGGTGGCGCGATACATTTGCTCAATTATAAGCCGCTCCTCATGCCATGTTTCCAGTATGGCTTTCTCAAGAAACATGCTGCCATTCTGCTTGATATAGGAGGAAAAAGCTGAATCTTCCAAGATAGCTTTGATCGTAGGAAGCGACTCACCATCTTCAAAATCAGCTTTTAAGCTATCAATCTTTTGGGCTGAACCCAGGCCTTCTATGTTTAGCCTACGATCAAGGTAATCAAAAAAAATGGGGGCTTCGATTGCTAATAAATCTTGTTGGTAATGTTTGTTTATAGATAGCCACTGTTGTTCATCATGCTTATGCCCGTATAAGACGCTAATCAACAATGTGAGCGACAGAAGCAAGGTAAGAAAAGGAGTTTTCTTGATAGACATGGAGTATTTTGTTTTCACCCATCTTTAATAAGCATTGCACGATTAGACGGCAGCTTAATGCTCTTATACCGATACGAAGCCTATTTATAACAGAAAGCAGGGTGATTTGCCTCCTGGTATTTGACGGCTTAAGCCTCTACTTCCATAGAGGCTGACTTGCTTCGAGTTGTGCTTCTTGTCGGGACACGCCAATATCTCTTAATTGAGCATCACTCAGTTGAAGCAGCTTTTTACGTTGTCGGTGTATCTCCAGTCGCCATGCTAGCGAGTGTAATTGCTTGGCAAATCGTAGACATAGATTGGTGAGGCCTTTTAATGAGCCTGAGTAATTGTGAAGACCTTGTGGCGAAGGGAGTATTTCATGTCTCATCGTATCTTTCCTCGCAATACTAATAATGATAGGGCTTGAAGATGAATACTATACGGAGGTTGTCTGATACGTAACAGATTTAGAATTTAACTAAATTAGCCATAACAGATGTAGTATGAATGAACTGTTAAGTATAATATTTGAACAACTGTTATGGTTCTGGGAGCACAACAATGAAACAGCCTATTTATAAATTGTTAGCAAATGACCTTGCTGAGCAGATTCGGCAAAGTACTTTTGCTAGGGGGGATAAGCTTCCTTCTGTTCGGGAATTAGCGAAACAGCGCTCGGTCAGTGTGTCGACTGTTTTAATGAGCTACGGTTTACTAGAGGACTGGGGGCTGATTGAGGTGAGGCCAAAGTCTGGCTATTATGTTAAAGCCATTGCGCTCAGTGCGCCGGTAGAACATTTATCTAAAGACCATATCCACAACTCTGTCTCTGATTGCGGCCCGGATGAAGTCACCACTTCAGAATTGATCATGGACGTCCTGGCCAGTTCGGCAGAACCAAACAATGTCAGCTTCGGTGCAGCGGTCCCGGCAAGTGACTTCCCTATTATTGAACAACTAAAAAAATCATTTGCAAACCTTGTGCGGACTGAGAAGTTTCTCGGCATTGGCTATGACTCAGGAAAAGGCTGTCCTCAACTAAGGAAGCAGCTCGCCAGACGTGCTTCTGATGCGGGCATGTTAGTGTCACCTGATGAAATTATTATTACTGCTGGCTGCCAAGGGGCCATTGTATTGTGTTTACGCTCTCTGTGTGAAAAAGGTGATGTGGTTGCGGTAGAGTCGCCAGGCTATTATGGCTTGTTACAGTTAATCGAATCTTTGGGGCTAAAAGCGCTTGAAATTCCTTCAGATCCGGTAAGGGGAATGAGCATCGACGCGCTTCAGTTGGCAGTCGAGCAGTGGCCCGTAAAAGTTGTGTTATCAGTTCCTAGCTATAGCAACCCCATGGGAGCCTTGATGCCAGAAACTGCGAAGCTCAAGTTGGCGAAGCTCTTAGAAAAATATGATTTACCGATGATTGAAGACGATATTTACGGAGAGCTGTCATACAGTGATGCTAGGCCAAAAGCTGTTAAATCTTATGATAAGGATGGCCGAATTCTGCTGTGCTCTTCAGTTTCGAAGGTGCTTGACCCTCAGCTATGTGTCGGCTGGGTGATGCCAGGGCGATATCGGGAAAAAATTGAGTACCAACGTTTTTTAAGCAACTCCAGTCACTTTGCTTTACCCCAACTGGCGGTTGCCGATATTTTGTCTAGAGGGCGCTTTGACCGTCACTTGAGGCATGCTCGTGAAGTTTACAGCCAGAGGCGCGATAGGTTGCTAGATTTAATTGCGCTACACTTTCCCAAAGAAACACGCATCACTAAGCCGCAAGGAGGTTTTGTTGCATGGATACAGTTGCCTGATGGTGTAGATAGCACAGAGTTCTACCATTTGGCTAAGGCCGAGGGCGTCATTGTTGCGCCAGGAGAAATCTTTTCAACCGATTCGAGTAAGTACCATAACTATATTCGGTTAAGTTATGCACATGAATGGACCAGAGAGCGAGAGCAAGCTGTTGTGATTTTGGGGAATATACTAAAAGCTGAACTAAGCAGATTCACATAACACTTGCTCAGCTTTTAAGTGGAGAGCTTAACGTTTTTTAGGTGTCCAGGCCCAAACCATTTCCATAAGAATGGGTTCTTTGCCTTCAGCGTCTGTCACACTGACTTTTACAGTGGTTTCACCTTTTTCGAGTTTTTGGATATCAGCAATTTGCTTTTTGCTTAGCGTTGCAACGGCTTTCATGTCGCCCTTGGCGCGTTTTACATAGTCAGCTTTGATTGTTTTGATCACAGGGACAGCGCTATCAGGTACGTTCATACCAATCAAATATCCGGTAGCAGACTCTGCGATCAGAATACTGGCGACAGCATGCACTGAACCAATATGATTTTGCACACTCTTTTTATTTTTTAGTGTAATCACTGCTCGTTCGCAGCTGAGCTCTTCAATTGTAATTCCAGCAGTGCCGGTAAACTTCACCATCTTTCCAAAAAAAGTAGACAGCGCTGTTGAGCGAAGGAAAGATGGCAAG
>NZ_LWGG01000015.1:0-250 GCF_001635365.1 Oleiphilus sp. HI0128
TCACTTAAATTGAGGGCATCAGCCACATCTGCATATTTTACATCGTTAATTTTCAAACATTTTTTCAGTGCTTTGACTAAAGCAGCGCTCTGAGACATCTGATCTCCCTATTATGAAACAGCGGTTCATGAGAATGACAGCAATACCGAATACTATGAAATATCGGGCTTATATCCAAACCTAGAATGGTTTTATCGTTACCATCAACAACTAAAATGACTGAATTAGGCCGGCGGACAACTGGATAGAC
>NZ_LWGG01000016.1:0-753 GCF_001635365.1 Oleiphilus sp. HI0128
TCCAGTAGTGCTTTAATCGCCTCGTTACGTTCATCAAACAAGTGAGCAATGATTCCAGAATCTCTATCGATACCGAGTGTTAACTGAGTTAAATCATTGGAACCAATTGAGAAACCATCGAAGTGCTCCAGGAACTGATCTGCCAAAATAGCATTTGCAGGCAGCTCACACATCATAATGACTTTCAGGTCGTTCTCACCACGCTTTAGGCCTTTCTCGGCCAGTAATTCTACCACGTGCTTGGCCTCGCCAACTGTTCTGACAAAAGGCACCATAACTTCAACATTGGTCAGGCCCATTACATCGCGTACACGCTTAAGCGCTTCACATTCTAAATAGAAACAGTCACGGAAGGTTTCAGAAATATAGCGCGATGCACCACGGAAGCCGAGCATCGGGTTTTCTTCGTCTGGTTCATATAATGTGCCACCGATAAGGTTGGCGTATTCGTTAGACTTAAAGTCTGACAAACGAACAATCACACGTTTTGGGTAGAACGCCGCAGCCAGTGTCGAAATACCTTCAACCAGCTTATCGATATAGAAATCAACCGGAGAGGCATATCCACTGATACGCTGCTCGACTGTTTGCTTAAGGTCAGGCGGCAAGGTGTCAAAGTTCAGCAAGGCCTTAGGGTGCACACCAATCATTCGGTTGATAATAAACTCTAGACGAGCCAGACCAACACCTTCATTTGGCAGTGCCCTGAAGTCGAAAGCCCTATCAGGGTTTCCGACATTCATCATAATTTTC
>NZ_LWGG01000017.1:0-1059 GCF_001635365.1 Oleiphilus sp. HI0128
TAAAGGCACCGATAATATGCTTCGGCCGGATAGGTAAAGGGCCCGGAATAGCCAAGCTTTGGTGAGCACAAGGAAAGTCTACATGCGCCCTTAACCAAGCCATAAACTGGGCACCATGACTCTGCTCGACAACAAGTACTTTTTCTGCACCCTCTAGCTCGCGCAACAGCGCCTCGGTTTGTAGTGGCGCGATCAAACGTAAAGCAATGACTCGGCATGCCTCACCTTGCTCGGTCATTCTTTCAGCCGCTTCTTTAGCTACCGATGAGACCGACCCCCAACAAACTATGGCGCTTTCACCCTGCCCTGACACCTCAGCCCAATGTTCAGAATAATCGAACTGACGAAGCTTCTCGGCGCGTTTCTGCAGCTGCTCGCGATGCATTTCTGTGGCAGCAGAAGGCGTGCCATGTTGGTTATGCTCCAACCCGTCTGCGGTATACATCATGTCTTCTTCACCAGGAATCGACATAGGTGAGATACCGCTATCAGTTAGTGCGTAACGATGATAAGGCGTATCTGAATGCGCTGCGATCAAGCGTTCACCCTTTTCTTGCCAAAGCTGCGGCTCCAGAAGGCTTGCATCTGACTGGGCCATTGATTGGTCAGACAAGGTAATCACTGGCACCTGCAGGTGTTCTGCCAACCACACTGACCAACCCGTGGTAAAGGCACTGTCTGCAATCGATAACATGGCAGTCACCACATGCGGCGCATCGCCATGCAAACCATGTAGCGCCATATTTAGATCAGACTGCTCTGATTTGGTGGGAATACCCGTTGAAGGGCCTCCTCGCATCACATTCACAATTACCAGAGGAGTTTCACTGGCAACGGCCAAACCTATAGACTCAGCCATCAATGCTAAACCAGGGCCAGAGGTAGCGGTAAGCGACGAAACACCGCCAAAAGACGATCCGATAATCATATTGATAGAGGCCAGCTCATCTTCAGCCTGAACCAAACTGCCGCCCAATTTTTCCAAATTTGGCGCGAGCCACTCAAGAATGCCCGAAGCCGGTGTAATCGGATAAGCCGCAACAAAGCGCGTACCTGCCT
>NZ_LWGG01000018.1:0-981 GCF_001635365.1 Oleiphilus sp. HI0128
GGCAATGGGAATAAGTGGCACGCCGGCAATTGTTTTAGAAAGTGGTCGTTTAATTCCAGGTTATTTAAATGCCCAAAAACTTGGGAAAGCGCTTGGTGTTCTATAGTTGCTAGCTAATAAAAAAAGGCCCTCATCGGGCCTTTTTTTATCGCTGTCGAATTTAACACCTAAACCCCTTGTCTTTTCTGCGTGAGTCGCATTCTTTTTTGATGTTGTTGCAGCGCTGAGCTCCGGCTGGAGAAAGTTTGTTGTAGTCACAGTCACGATAAGCTTTTCTAAGTTCCGCGTCACTATAGCCGCTAAAGGCGCCACCACATGAAGAAAGTAAGGTGCTGAAGATAATAAAGCAGATGCCGGTTAAGTATTTAGTCATGGATTTGATTCTTGTTTATTTAAGTTTTCAGAAGTATAGCTGTGAAGAAATGATCTGCTAGTAAAAAATATGCGGGTCTCAAAATAAGTTGTGGTGCCATTCTTTTTCTTTGATGAAAAGGTATACTATCCGCCAAAATATTTTAAGGCTACAGGGTAGCAGCTATTTAGTCGTTGCTTTGCTTTAAGTCAGAATGAATTCGTGATCGTGAGGAATATATCTTGAGCTCCGTTAAGATTGGAATATGTGGTCTAGGTACCGTCGCTAGTGGCGTGATTAATGTCTTGAAACGAAATCAACAGGATATTACTGCCCGAGCAGGCTGTCAGGTTGAGGTGATTCAAGTCGCCTCTAGAAAGCTTAAAGATAATTGTGACCTTAGCGGTATCGAATTTTCGACGAATGTAATGGATGTTGTCAATAACCCTGATGTGGATGTGGTAGCAGAATTAATTGGTGGCTATGATCTTGCTAAAGACATTGTTTGTGCTGCGATTAAAAATGGCAAGCATGTTGTCACGGCTAACAAAGCGCTTATAGCTGAGCACGGAAACGAAATTTTTGCGCTGGCTGCCGAGCATAAAGTAGTTGTTGCCTATGAGGCGGGG
>NZ_LWGG01000019.1:0-1178 GCF_001635365.1 Oleiphilus sp. HI0128
AAATGCATATAGCTACCTTGATACCGGAGAAAGGTTAATGTCTAACCAATAATTCCGAAGTGCTGAGATATTGTCTTTAAATTCATTTATATCAAAAGACTTTTGAATATAGCTGTTTGCGCCGGCCCGATAACTTTCCTGAACATCTCTCTCTTCATCGGAGGAGGTTAGGATGACAACAGGTAGGCATTGAGTGTCCGGGTTGTGACGAAGCTCTTTCAACACATCCAGACCATGAACTTTTGGCAAATTCAAATCGAGGAAAACCACCCTTATCTCAGGGTCGAACTGCTGGCCAGCGTACTGCCGCTTTCCACACAGGTAATCAATCGCCTCTTGCCCATCCCTAACAATGACAACATCTTTCTGCTCTACGCCCGCTTTTTTAAGCGCAAACAAAGCCAACTCTTCTTCACCTGCATTATCTTCTACTAACAATATCTTTGCCGTACTCAAAGCGAACATCCTCCTTTTGCTTATCCTTTAAGTTTAGCCCCATATTAGATTTATGCCAGGTACTGTCAAAACACCCCAAATCATTCCGACTCACTTAGCAATTCACGAATTACAGGCACAAAAAAAGCCGCTAAGAGCGGCTTTTTTCTAACTTACTAAAGTAAGCCGATTCAACAAACAGCTTACTAGCCGTTTACTGCATCCTTTAGGCCTTTACCAGCTTTAAAGCTAGGAATCTTGGCAGCAGCGATTTGAATTTCTGCACCAGTCTGTGGGTTACGACCAGTTCTTGCTGCACGATCTTTCACAGAGAAGGTACCAAAACCAATCAACGTTACCTGATCACCTTCTTTAAGTGCATTTGTAACTGATTCTACAACCGCGTCGATAGCACGACCAGCGGCTGCTTTAGAAATGTCTGCAGATTCTGCAATTGCATCAATTAGTTCAGACTTATTCACACTAAACCCCTTTTGAGATAACTGTAAACATACGAGACTTTCGCAGAATGCTGCAAGGTAATCTCTGTATATAATTTATAATGATGTGCTTTTTGATTCTTAGAAATCTTACACTTTTAAAAACATTCGTCAATTGTATCTTTGATACTCAAAAAGACAACTAACAAATATCACATGACAGGTCGGAGCCCCCTAAATTACTGCTGCCTGACGTCAGACTGTTTTATACCAACTGAGCGAAAGCCCTGTCAAGCAGCCTGA
>NZ_LWGG01000020.1:0-871 GCF_001635365.1 Oleiphilus sp. HI0128
GTAGGGTAGCTCTTCACTGTCATGAAGGCACCAATTTGGTAAGTCTTGATTGAGGTACCTAGGTTTACGCTGGATTTTTGGGCAGATTGTTTGTATGCAGGTTGTTCAAATAGTGCACAATGAGTTGGTGTGCTCCTTGGTAAAGCTGTTTCATGTGATAGCTTAGGTTTTGCGAGCGTAATATGGTGCGAGAAGTAAAAGGTAGTCTTTCTATTGCTTCAGAATGGTGCGTTTTGGCTGGAGGATATGTTGGAATCTGTCTGTGCGCAAGTCGTTTGTGTAATTATCTGTTTTTATCTTGTTGAAAGTAAAGAAAAAAATCTTAGTTGGATCGACTTTTGATTATGGTGGCCTAGTTTTCATTCAATCTATTTAAGGAACCCCGCATGTCTGAAGCTCGATTAAGGTTATTGGATTTTTCCAGTCGACCGACACAAATATTGCACTTTACCTGGTTTGCATTCTTTTTGACCTTCGTGATGTGGTTCAGTCATGCGCCAATGAAGCCTTTCATTATGGCAGCATTTGATATGAGTAATGCCCAGTGGAAGGCGTTATTGATCCTTAACGTTGCACTTACTATACCAGCGCGTATTGTTGTCGGGATGTTGGTGGATAAGTTTGGGCCGCGCGCTGTTTATAGCTTGTTGTTGATGGTGTCGGCGTTTCTTTGTTGGGGTTTTGCTCTAGCTCAAACTTATGAGCAGTTAGCCTTATTCCGTTTCTTGTGTGGCTTTATTGGTGCGGGTTTTGTTATCGGTATTCGTATGGTGGGAGAATGGTTCCCTGCGAAGACGGTTGGCTTAGCAGAAGGTGTATATGGTGGCTGGGGTAACTTCGGTTCGGCAGCTGCAGCATGGACTCTTCCAGC
>NZ_LWGG01000021.1:0-1298 GCF_001635365.1 Oleiphilus sp. HI0128
AAGCTTTTTCTGTTCAGCCTCGACAGTGGTATCAACCTCCACGACAAAAGGCTCTTTTTCCAGGCGCTCTTTTACACTCAATGCAGCAGCCTGTATATCCTCGTAGGGAGTCAGTTTGTCACCGTACAATTCAGCGACCAAGGTACTCAATACCGGGGGCCCTGGTGGCACTTCCACCACTCTAACCAATACACCTTCTTTATTAAAAGACTTAAGCAAGTCTCTTAAACGCAGCACCACGCCATGAGACTGATGCTCTCTTTCTGCTTTATCGAGTAAGGTCAGCCGCAAGTCTGCCTGATAAGGCATCGTGCGTTGATAGTAACGGCGAACCATACCATTAAAATCGATAGGCGAAGCCACCCCCACAAAGGCGGCTGAAGCGAGTACTTCGTTTACTTGCGTCACTTGTAAGGAGATCTGCTTAGCCAAACTCGCTGTCTGTTCCAAGGTCGCTGACTCTGGCATATCGATAATAATCTGCACTTCATTTTTATTATCAAAAGGCAGAAGTTTTAAGGGAACCCAGCGCATCATAGGTAACATGGCTGCAGCTAGGAATAAGATCAGCACAGCCCATAAGACCCATTTTGCTTTTCTCCGATCATTCAAAAAGGGAGAGAGAACACGTCGGAAAAAAGGGCTCCCGCTATCAGCACGACTGTCCTCACCCTGTTCAGCAACAATGGCCGAAGGTTTCAGAAGTTTACTCGCCAACCAAGGCGTCACTAAAAATGCCACCAGCGTACTGACGCCGACGCTCACTGGCACATTGAAAGCCATCGGCGCCATATAGGGCCCCATCATTCCGGTAATGAAGGCAAGCGGAATAAATGCCAGGACGATAGTGATGGTCGACATTATCAAAGGCACTTTGATTTCTGATATCGCTGCAACAATTTGAGAGGCCGTACCAGGGTCCTGGCTTCCATCTTTGCCACGCAGCTTCTTTTTCAAATATCGTTCAATGTTATCGACACCAGTAATCGGGTCATCGACAAGTAAACCTAGTGATAGAATCAAAGCAAATAAGGTCACACGGTTAATGGTATAACCAAAAGCCATATCCAAGGCCAAGGTCACCCCGTAACTAATGGGTACCGCAATACCAACAACTAAAGCAGGGCGCCAGCCAAGGAAAACCGCGATAAACACCACCACGGTAAAGACCGCAAAGGCCAAGCTACTCGTTAGGTTATCAACCTTCTCATTCGCCGTTGCACCGTAATCACGTAGCACTTCTATGCCGATACTTGTCGGCAATAAATCTGACTTTAGCGCTGCAATAAGCTTATGAA
>NZ_LWGG01000022.1:0-668 GCF_001635365.1 Oleiphilus sp. HI0128
TTTCACCTTTGATAAAGGTGCCGTGTCCAATAAACCTAGCGACAAAAGGATTTACGGGTTCGTGATATAGCTCGTAGGGTTTTCCCCATTGTTGAACTTTTCCTTGATCAATAACGCCAATATAGTCACACATAGCGAATGCTTCTTTCTGATCATGAGTCACTAATATTGCACTGATTCCTAAAGTCTTAAGAATGTTCCTGATATCAATGCTTAGACGGTTGCGTAGCTCAGCATCAAGATTTGAAAAAGGTTCATCTAGTAGGATAAGTTCGGGTTCAGGCGCTAAAGCTCGTGCTAGCGCTACTCGTTGTTGTTGCCCGCCAGACAGTTCATGTGGAAAGCTGTTTTGATAGCCATCTAGGTCGACTAAGTGAATTAACTTTTCAATATGAGCTNACTTTTCGGTTTTGTCCTTAATGCCTGTGAGGCCGAAAGCGATATTTTGGCTGACGCTAAGGTGGGGGAAGAGGGCATAGTCTTGAAATACCATGCCAATCCGTCTTTTCTCGGGGGCTTGTACCTTGTTGGTACTGGATATAGTTAAGCCGTTCAAATTGATTGTGCCGGCTTCAAGATTCTCAAAGCCGGCGATAGCGCGGAGAATGGTGCTTTTGCCACACCCACTTGGCCCAAGTAAACAAGCTATATCACCTCTGACCAGCTTA
>NZ_LWGG01000023.1:0-778 GCF_001635365.1 Oleiphilus sp. HI0128
GGTCGTAATTTCCAGTTGATCTTTAAAAGTATAGGGCAAGTTGAGTGCTTGTCACGTTGACCAAGGATAAATCAACGTGACGAAGTTGGTATTCGTGGGATCTTACGTCTAAAGCGCTAGATCGATCTGAACAGGGCAATGGTCAGAACCCATAATATCGTTGAGAATATCGGCGGCTTTGATGTTGTCGCGCAAGCTTTGGGAGGCGAGGAAGTAATCAATCCTCCAGCCTACGTTCTTCGCACGGGCGCCGGCTCGATAGCTCCACCAACTATATTTGACGGTTTCAGGGTTTAGTTCTCGGTAAGTGTCTATAAAACCAGACGCAACGTAGCGGTCTAAACCGTCAATTTCTGCCTGCGTGTAGCCAGCACTTTTATTGTAGTTGGGCTTGGGACGGGCCAGGTCGATGTCTTTGTGCGCAACATTCAGGTCGCCACATAAGATAACTGGCTTGCTTTCTTCGAGTTTCTTTAAATAATCATTGAAGTCTTTGTCCCACTCTTGACGATAAGGCAAACGTTTAAGCTCACTACCAGAGTTTGGGGTGTAGACAGTAACCAAGTAAAAGCCGTCATACTCAGCAGCAATCACTCGACCTTCCTGATCGTGCTCTTCAATTCCCATATCGTATTGGACAGAAATAGGTGCGTGTTTGGTCAGAATAGCTGTGCCTGAGTAGCCTTTCTTCTCGGCAGAGTTACAGTAGATATGATAGCCCTCAAGATCTTTAAGTGCTTCCATCACCTGATCATCCTGGGCTTTGGTTTCTTGCAAG
>NZ_LWGG01000024.1:0-25024 GCF_001635365.1 Oleiphilus sp. HI0128
TTTGCTATTTTGATGATTATTAACTTTGTTGTTGTAACAAAGGGTGCTGGCAGGGTCTCGGAGGTTAGTGCGCGCTTTACGCTCGATGCGATGCCGGGTAAACAGATGGCGATTGATGCTGATCTTAATGCTGGCATTATCGAACAGGAAGAAGCCAAGTCACGTCGTGAAGAAATTGCAACGGAGGCTGACTTTTATGGTTCTATGGATGGTGCCAGTAAGTTTGTTCGTGGTGATGCCATTGCGGGTTTGTTGATTTTAGCGATCAATATCATAGGCGGTCTCTCTATTGGCATGGTGCAGCATGATCTAGAATTCTCTGATGCAATGGAAAAGTATTCGCTACTGACTATTGGTGATGGCTTGGTTGCACAGATTCCTTCGCTACTACTTTCTACCGCCGCAGCAATTATGGTGACACGTGTTAGTAGTATGCAGGACATGTCGTCACAAGTTCTTGATCAGATGTTTCTATCCCCAAAGGCTTTATATGTGGCCTCAGGCATTCTTATCGCAATGGGTCTGGTACCGGGCATGCCTCATTTGGCATTCTTGGGTTTGGGTGGCGGTTTAGCATTTTTTGCTTGGTATGGTCAAAACAAGAGATCGAAAGGTGAAGAGGTTGAAGCAAGCGCTCCGGGTGCTCGCAGGTCAGGTGCTCAGCCTAATATGTCTGGCGGTGCTAATGTAACGCCTGATAATCAAGGTCAAATATCGGCTGATGGACAGCCTAAAGAAGAGTACAAAGAGCTTGGCTGGGATGATGTTTTGTCGGTCGATATTATAGGCCTGGAAGTTGGTTATCGCATAATTCCTCTTGTTGATAAAAATCAGGGGGGGGCATTGCTTGGTAGGATAAAAGGGGTGCGTAAAAAGCTGTCGCAAGAGTTAGGTTTCTTAATGCCTTCAGTTCATATTCGCGACAATCTTGACCTTATGCCAAATGTTTACCGAATCACCTTGATGGGCGTAACGATTGCTGAAGCAGAAATTCACCCAGAGAGAGAGCTAGCTATTAACCCGGGTCAGGTCTTTGGGAAAATTGACGGGGTTGAGGGTAGAGACCCTGCTTTTGGGCTTGATGCAATCTGGGTTGAGAGTTCTCAAAAGGATCATGCGCAAACGCTAGGTTATACCGTTGTCGATGCGAGTACTGTGGTGGCGACACACTTGAATCAAGTGCTTCAGAAGCATGCTAGTGAGTTATTGGGGCATGAGGAGGTACAGCAATGGTTGGATCAGTTGGCGAAGGTGTCACCTAAGCTATCAGAAGAGCTGGTTCCAAATACATTAACAGTCAGTCTGTTATTAAAAGTTCTTCAGAGTCTATTGATCGAGGACGTACCTATTAGAGATATGCGTTCGATCGCTGAAGCGCTGGTTAATGTAACTCCAAAGTCAGCTGATTCCACCCTGCTAACAGAAGCATGTCGACAGGGTATGAAAAGATTGATTGTCCAAAATATTTGTGGAAATGATGATGAAATCCCCGTTATTACCTTAGAGCCCGACTTGGAACAGTTATTGCTAAAGTCTGTGCAGCAGTCACAAAAAACTGGCGCGGGTGATGATATGGGAATGATACTTGAGCCCCGAATAGTTGAAACACTTCAGCGATCGCTCGGTGAAGCAGCTCAACGCCAGGAAATGCTCGGAAAGCCTGCAATCCTTTTGGTATCAGGGCCTTTGAGACCAGTGCTTGCTAAGTTTGTAAGGTTTGGGAGTGACCCGATTAATGTCCTTTCTTACCAGGAAGTGCCAAACAATAAACAAATAACAATCGTCGCGAACGTAGGTCAATAAATTGACGTCGTGTCGGTAGAACTCGCTCCAAGGTTCAATTGAAGTGATGAGTAGTAAACATAATCAGGTGATTCCTTATGGAAGTTAGACGCTTTTTTTCAGCGACCATGCAAGAAGTTTTAAAAATGGTTCGAGAAGAACTTGGCCCCGATGCGGTTATCTTATCCAACTCAAAAGTTGACGGTGGTGTCGAAATTGTTGCTGCGCTCGACTATGAGGAAGATGTCTCACCTGAAACCATCGAAAGTCAATTGATAGAGCGTGGCGAGCCTAGCCCTTCCCAACTTGCTCGTATGCATGCAGAAAAACACCTGAAACTGCAAAAAGAGCTAGATAGTGCGCGTAGAAAGATAGAAGAGGTTAAGGCTAAGCGTAAAGAGCGGCCTGATGCTCTTGCGCAAGAGAACGATTCAGAGGCAGTGTCTGAACCAGAGGCAAGCTCTTCGGCAATGGAGCGCAAGGCTGCGTCACATGATGCTAAACAAAATGGTACTCCGTGGGGCGAATTATCGGATATGCGTGCAGAGATATTAGAGATTAAAAAACTAATGTCCGGGCAGGCTTACAAGCAAGTGCAGAATGAAAAAGAACGTGAGCAATCGGCTACGCTCAGCAAAATCGAACGTAAACTCGAATCCCTTTGTATTGCCGGGGATCTTAAAAAACGGCTAATGGCAATGGTTGATTTAGGTATGGACTACAGTCAGGCATGGTCTCGTGTTTCACAGGGTGTTTCAGCTTTAATATCGGCTCCTGAAGATGACCTGATCGAGCAGGGTGGCGTCATTGCATTGGTTGGGCCTACAGGTAGTGGTAAGACCATGACAATAGGTAAAATGGCTGCTCAGTTTGTTATTCGACATGGTGCTGATGATATAGCCTTGGTGACAACTGACAGATACCGCATAGCTGCGCACGAGCAACTAAAGGTGTTTGGCAGAATACTCAATGTGCCTGTCCATGTTGTTGATGAGCGTCATAGTCTGGATACCATACTTGATGGCTTGCGTCACAAAAAACTTGTCTTGGTTGATACTGCTGGCCTAATGCATACCGACGCGTGCTGGTCTGAGCAGCTGCAGGAATTAAAGCTGTCGGGTCATGATATTCAGTCACACCTTGTTGTATCGTCTGTAGGGCAGTATCAGGTGATGTGTTCAAATTACCATCACTACAAAATGGTAGGCTTGTCAGGCGCCATTATTACTAAGGTTGATGAAGCTGTTAGCCTGGGTGAGGTGATGAGCTTTCTTATCGATACGCGTCTCAAAGCCAGTTATTTTACTGACGGTCAGCGAGTTCCTGAGGATATTCATGTGTTTAGGCAAAAAGAAATCCTCTCGAGAGCTGAATCTTTATTGAATAGTTCGGAGCGATGGGTAACAATCAGCGCCCAAGAGCATGAAGGTGGTTTAGATCAAATATTCTCTCATTCTGCGTAAACTTAATCATATCTGCTAAACTCTTATTAGCGTTGATTAAAATATA
This sequence comes from Oleiphilus sp. HI0128, assembly GCF_001635365.1. Classification (NCBI taxonomy): domain Bacteria; kingdom Pseudomonadati; phylum Pseudomonadota; class Gammaproteobacteria; order Oceanospirillales; family Oleiphilaceae; genus Oleiphilus; species Oleiphilus sp. HI0128. The sequence goes on from NZ_LWGG01000024.1 coordinate 3,292, forward strand.
GAGCTGAATGTAGCAAGATTATGCAGCATACACTGAAAATACGGTCAATGTTTCAGTATCACGAAGATCTCAATATGGTTGAATAAACTGAAGTGCGAAAAATAATTAGATGTATAAAAGGGGATTTTCACCAGTATGGCGAATTCTAATCCGGTTCAGGTAATCGCGGTAACTGGCGGTAAAGGTGGTGTGGGCAAAAGTAATGTGTCTATTAACCTTTCGATTATGCTCGCTGAGATGGGGCGTCGTGTCGTACTTTTAGATGCCGATTTAGGTTTGGCTAATGTTGATGTTTTGTTAGGTATCACCTCTAAAAGCAATATAGCGGATGTGATAAGTGGCGAATGTTCTCTGCGTGACGTTTTGGTTGATGGGCCCAAAGGAATAAAAGTAGTACCAGCTTCATCTGGTACGCAAAAAATGGTTTCTTTGAATCCAATGGAACATGCCGGTTTAATTAATGCCTTTAGTGAAATTTCTGAAGATCTCGATGTCCTGATTATTGATACCGCAGCAGGTATATCCGATGGTGTTGTTTCGTTTCTTAGGGCTGCGCAAGAAGTTATTGTTGTCGTATGTGATGAGCCTACATCGATTACCGATTCATATGCGCTAATTAAATTGTTAAATCGCGATTACGATATGTACCGTTTTCGTGTACTGGCGAATATGGTTAAAACGCAGGAAGAGGGGCGCCACCTCTATTCCAAGCTTGCTCACGTTACTGAGAGATTTCTCGATGTTGCTCTGCAGTATGTTGGGTCAATCCCTTTCGATGAGTCGGTGAAAAAAGCAGTGCAGCGTCAACGGGCTGTTTCTGATGTGTATCCTCGTGCAAAAGCATCGTTGGCATATAAGACGCTTGCCCAAAAAGCGGATAGCTGGCCACTGCCTTCTTCTCCAAAAGGTCATTTGGAGTTCTTTGTTGAGCGCCTGGTTCAGGCTACCTCAAACTAGAACGTGTTTAGTTCCGGTGTCATAGGCTGATGTATACAGACGCTCAAGTAAAACGTGCCGATGATTTGATTCGGTCTCATGCGCCTTTAGTCAAAAAAATTGCGCATCATTTGATATCTCGTCTACCGTCTAGCGTTCAGGTCGATGATTTAATTCAGGCTGGTATGATCGGGTTATTAGAGGCTTCCAGGAAGTATGAAGCTTCTAAAGGTGCGTCCTTTGAAACTTATGCGGGCATTAGAATTCGTGGTTCGATGATGGATGAGGTGCGCCGGGGAGACTGGGTGCCAAGGTCTGTTCATCGGAATGCAAGAAAGATAAGTGAAGCGATCAAGGCTATTGAAGATAGAGAGGGTCGTGATGCGCAGGATGACGAGGTTGCCTCAGAGTTAGGTATGACGCTTGAGGAATACTTTGCTTGCTTGAAAGACAGCGCTAGTGGCAAGTTATTTAGCTTTGAAGAGCTAAGTGAGTCAGGTGACGTTTCTAGTGAAGAGTATTTGTCCGAGAATGACACGCCCGCGACGGATGTTCAGAATGATGCCTTTCGTCGAGCTTTGGCCAAAGAGATTGATGTTCTCCCTGAGCGTGAAAAAATGGTTTTGTCTTTATATTATGAAGAAGAGTTGAATCTTAAAGAAATTGGTTTGGTGCTCTCTGTTAGTGAGTCTCGAGTAAGTCAAATACATTCTCAAGCAGCGATGCGTTTGAAAGCTAGAATGAGTGATTGGCGTACCTGATTGCAGTTTGTCTTAGCCTGATCGAACTATTTGCTTAGACCTCTTTTCTCAAAGTTTGTCCCCCATGTAAGGGGAAAATAAAGCGAATAAAATTAATAAATTGGCTTGATTTTATATAGTTGTTAAGAAATGTGCCGATAAGTGAAACAAATATCAAAAAAAACTGGCTAGCCTAAGAACACCGACTAGACTTGTTTTTAGGTATTAAAATGTAATTTCGGGTATCGACATGAGTGGAGGTCGACTTGAATAAAGATATGAAAATTCTCGTAGTAGATGATTTTTCTACAATGAGACGAATTATTAAGAACCTATTGCGTGACCTAGGGTTTACTAATACTGATGAAGCTGACGATGGTAGTACTGCCTTACCAATGCTTCAAACAGGTAAGTATGACTTTCTGGTGACTGACTGGAATATGCCTGGGATGACTGGTATTGAGTTGCTTCAGCATGTTCGTTCTGACGATAACCTCAAAAGTCTTCCTGTGCTAATGGTAACGGCTGAGGCTAAACGAGATCAGATAGTTGCTGCCGCGCAAGCAGGTGTGAACGGTTATGTCGTTAAGCCATTTACCGCAGCTGTTTTAAAAGAGAAGATTGAGAAAATCTTCGAACGTATCGATTCCTAAGGCTGAGCGATTCATGACTGACGCAAAGCTAATAAATAGCGAACCTCTAAGCGGTTTTGAGCAGACTTTGAAGGCTCAGGCTAATGAGTTGAAGGAGCGAATTGACAAAGGAGACTTGTCGGGGGCGTTAGGTATTATTTCTGAGTTAAATGAGACTCGGGATAAAACTCTGTACCAAGAAGTCGGTCGCTTAACTCGGTCGCTACACGAGTCAATTCGGAACTTTCACATCGATGCTTCCAGTGAGACGGCTAAAGATGACCTGTCTACTATAGAGGATGCGTCCGACCGACTCGCGTATGTGGTTGATATGACCAATAAGGCTGCAAACAAGACCTTGGATCTTGTCGAAGAAACCATGCCTTATGCTTCAGGAATCAGCCAGGAAGCGAAAAAACTCAAGATGGATTGGTCTCGCTTACAGCGTAAGGAAATGAAACCTGATGAGTTTAGAACGCTGACAGCCACAATGGGAACTTTCCTTGGAAAGTTGTGTGAGGATTCAGATAAAGTAAATGATAATCTCACGCAAATACTGTTAGCGCAGTCTTTCCAAGACTTAACTGGTCAAGTGATTCAACGAGTCACCGGATTGGTTAAAGATGTTGAAGAGAATCTTGTTAATTTGGTCAGAATGGCCGGTAAGGTTGACCAGATTACAGGAACAGTCCACGAAGTAGAAAAACAAGAAACAGGCATTGAGGGTGAAGGTCCACAACTCCATGCAGAGCAACGCGAAGACGTTGTTTCTGGCCAGGATGATGTGGATGATTTGCTGTCCAGTCTAGGATTTTAAAGGGGCGTAGAAGATGGGGTTTGAAGCGGATGATGAGATACTTCAGGACTTTCTTGTAGAGTCTGGAGAGATACTCGAGCTTCTTTCAGAGCAACTGGTTGATCTAGAGCAAAATCCAGACGATAAAGATTTGCTAAACGCAATTTTTAGAGGGTTTCACACTGTAAAGGGTGGAGCAGGCTTTTTACAGTTGGATGCACTGGTCAAGTGTTGTCATATTGCAGAAAACGTGTTCGATATTCTGCGAAATGGTAAGCGAAGTCTTGATGCTGACTTAATGGATGTCGTTTTACGTGCGTTAGACTCTGTAAACGAAATGTTCAGTGAAGTCAGAGATGGCCAAGATCCAACCCCAGCTGACCCACAGCTTTTAAGTGAGTTAGAACGTTTTGCGAAACCTGCTGATGCTGCGCCTGCTGCTGAACCTGCAGCTGTTGAACCAACACCGGAGCCGGTTGCTGCAGAAGCCTCTGCTGAAGAGGCTGATATTACTGATGATGAGTTTGAACAGCTCTTGGATGCATTAGATGATGATGCGGGTAAAGGGAGTGCACCAGCGGCATCCGAACAAGAATCTGACGAAATTACCGATGACGAATTCGAAAACTTGTTAGATGAGCTACACGGTTCCGGTGCTCCTGTTGGTGTCAGCGAAAGTGCTGGTGCCTCAGCTTCACCAGACAGCTCCTCGGCGGATTTGTTTTTTGAAGAACCGGCTGCGGGTGGCGACACGAACAGCTCGCCAGAGTCGGGTGATATAAGCGAAGAAGAATTTGAAAAACTATTGGATGACTTGCATGGTGAAGGTCAGTTCAATAGCGAAGGTATTGCTGCAGGTGATGCCACGTCTGAAGCGTCAGCTACTCCTGCTGGCGGTGATGGAGAGTTGATTACCGATAATGAGTTCGAAAAGCTACTGGATGAACTTCATGGAGCAGGCGGGTCGCCAACGACCAAGGCTGCTGCCAGTTCTGCGCCGGCTCCAGAGCCCACACCAAAGCCAGCGCCTGCACCGGCCCCAGCCTCAGCAGCTGCAGCTAAGCCAAAGCCGGCTGCAAAACCAGCTGCTAAAGCGGCATCGAAGAAGAATGAAACCATAGCGACAGAAACAACAGTTCGTGTTGATACAAAGCGCCTAGACGATATCATGAATATGGTGGGTGAATTGGTGCTTGTGCGTAACCGACTAAAACGTCTTGGCGATGCAAGCAGTGACGAGTCCATGCAGAAGGCTGTGTCCAACTTAGATGTCGTGACAGGTGATCTTCAGTCAGCGGTTATGCAAACTCGAATGCAGCCGATTAAGAAGGTCTTTGGACGTTTTCCCAGGGTTGTGCGAGATTTGGCTCGGAACCTTAAGAAAGAGGTTAACCTGGTTCTGGTTGGTGAAGATACTGACCTTGATAAGAACCTTGTTGAAGCGCTATCTGACCCCTTGGTTCACCTTGTACGAAACGCTGTAGACCACGGCATTGAAATGCCTGATGACCGTGTGACGAAAGGTAAGGAACGTATAGGGCAGGTGGTTCTGTCAGCACAGCAGGAAGGTGATCATATCATGCTAGCCATTGAAGATGATGGCGCAGGTATGGATGCTGAGGTTCTACGTCAAAAAGCTGTTGAAAAAGGCATTTACGACCAAGACGCTGCTGATCGCTTAAGCGATAGCGAATGTTATAACCTTATTTTTGCACCTGGCTTTTCGACTAAGCAGGAAATATCCGATATTTCCGGCCGTGGTGTGGGAATGGATGTTGTTAAGACAAAAATTACCCAGTTAAACGGTACGGTAAATATTGATTCTGAGTTAGGTAAAGGCTCGCGACTTTCAATTAAAGTACCCTTAACTTTGGCGATCATGCCTACCTTGATGGTTAAGCTTGGAAATCAGTCCTTTGCTTTTCCTCTGGTTAGTGTGGTTGAAATTTTCCACCTTGATTTGACCAAGACAAATGTTGTTGATGGACAGGAGTGTGTTGTTGTTCGTGATAATGTTTATCCCTTGTTTTACATCAAACGCTGGTTAGTGAATTCATACACTGAAGATACTGATTCTGCTCATGTGGTGATTGTCGCTGTGGGTAGTAAGCGCGTAGGCTTTATTGTGGATCAGTTGGTTGGCCAAGAAGAAGTCGTGATTAAACCACTTGGTGACATGCTACATGGCACAGCAGGCATGGCCGGCGCAACGATTACGGGTGATGGTCGTATCGCCTTGATACTAGATATTCCAAGTCTATTAGACCGCTACGCATAGGCTAAAAATCAGGATGCGCTGTCGCTATAGTACACGCTGCAATCTTTATCGCTACGGGGGCGCTTGTTAGATTCGATGAGTGTCACTGTATTAGTTGTAGATGATTCTGGCTTTTTTCGGAAACGGGTTTGTGAAATTCTAAGCTTGGTTTCTGAAATCAAGATCGTTGGTACTGCGTCAAACGGGCGTGAAGCAATTGAGCTCGTAAAGAAATTGTCCCCTGATGTGGTCACCATGGATTACGAGATGCCTGTTATGGATGGCGTTACAGCTATTCGCCATATCATGCAAGAATGTCCTACATCTATTCTAATGTTCTCATCTCTTACCTACGAAGGTGCTCGTGTAACGCTAGATGCGCTAGAAGCTGGAGCGGTCGATTTTTTACCAAAGAATTTTGAAGATATCGCTCGCGATGCAGGGAAAATGCAAGAGGTTCTGAAGAAAAGAATCCTGGCTATTGCAAAAAAGAGTGGAACTTCTCAAAGTGGCTCGGTTAGCAGCGCTAGCTCACTAAACCCCGAGGCTTCATCCAGTATACAAGCAAGTGAGAGTTCAAGTGTTTTAAAGCGTAGAGCAGTGAGCGGACGCCCAAGCACTACAAATAAAAGTGTGCCGTCACGCCCGGAAGTACAGAGTACTAATCGTGGTCAACGCGCCACGCACAGAGCCAAGAAGTTATCTCACCCGGTAGACCTTCTAGTCATCGGCGCTTCAACGGGTGGGCCGGTTGCCTTACAAAAAGTACTGTCAAAGCTACCGGCTAATCTGCCGGTTCCTGTACTGATTGTTCAGCACATGCCTGAGACCTTTACCCCTGCATTTGCAGAGCGCCTAAACAATTTATGTCAACTTACCGTTAAGCATGGAGTAGATGGGCAAACATTGCAGGCAGGAACAGCAATTTTAGCACCTGGAGCTAAGCAAATGATTGTCTCGGGTAAAGGTCGGTCTATCTCAATTTTGGAAGGTGATGCTAGGTTGACCTACAAACCTTCCGTCGACGTGACTTTCGGTTCAGCTTCGAAAGCGTTCCCCGGAAGAGTTTTGGGAATTGTTCTGACTGGTATGGGGGCCGATGGTAGAGAAGGTTGCCGCTTGCTTAAACAGTCTGGCTCCACGGTTTATACTCAGAACGAAAAAAGCTGCGTAATTTATGGAATGCCGATGGCAGTTGACAAGGCTGGTTACTCTGACGGCTCTTTTGATATTGACGCCATAGCAGATCACGTGATTGAAGGAGTGATGTAATGGATTTGCTGAGTATCTTAGGTGTTATCCTTGGCTTTGGTGCCATTTTAGGTGGTAACTACCTAGAGGGTGGCCATATTGATTCATTATTTAATGGCCCCGCTGCCTTAATAGTTATAGGCGGTACGTTTGCTGCGATATTGTTACAAACTCCTTTTCAGACATTAAAGCGAGGCATTGTCATGTTGCGCTGGGTGTTTATACCGCCTTATGTGTCGATTGATGACGGGATTGAAAAGGTTATTTCCTGGAGTATGCGAGCAAGAAAAGAGGGCTTGCTTGGGCTAGAGTCTTCAGTCGAGAAAGAAGATGAGCCTTTTGCTGGTAAAGGTCTTCAGCTGCTCGTTGATGGTGCTGAGCCTGAAGTGATTAGAAATGTACTTGAGTTGGATCTTATTTCTAAAGAGCGTCATGACCTTAGTTCAGCAAAGATCTATGACGGGATGGGGGGGTATTCTCCTACCATTGGTATCATTGGCGCAGTAATGGGTCTGATACATGTTATGAGTAACCTTGCTGACCCATCCTCTCTTGGCGCTGGTATCGCGACTGCCTTTGTAGCGACAATTTATGGCGTTGCATTTGCCAACCTGCTGTTTTTCCCAGTCGGTAGTAAGCTAAAGTCTGTGATTCAACGGCAATCCCAGTATAGAGAAATGCTTATCGAAGGCTTGGTGGCAATCTCAGAGGGAGAGAACCCTCGTTCAATCGAGCTAAAGCTACGCGGCTTTATCACTTAACTATCACTTGAGCTAAGCTATGCGCAGGCAATTAGAAGAAGAGCATGATAATCATGAGCGTTGGTTAGTATCATACGCTGACTTTATCACTTTGCTGTTTGCTTTCTTCGTTGTGATGTATTCAATTTCTTCGGTAAATGAAGGTAAATATAAAGTCCTTTCTGAGAGTTTGGAAGGGGTCTTTAACGCTCCCGCGAAAACCATAAAGCCAATTCAGGTTGGAGATATAAGTCCTCGCTCTACCTCTCCGGATTCACGTGAAATTTTTATCCAACCAATGATCGGTGAGTCATCACCACCCCCTGATCAACGAAAGAAAAAGAAGGAACCTAGCAAAGAAGACCTCCAACTCGAAATGATAGCAGGGGAGTTTGAAGATAACTTTGAAGACTTGATATTCGAGGAAAAGGTAAGCGTTCAGAAGAAAGACGATTGGATCGAGATCTCGTTGGATGATACGGTTGTTTTTCAAAGCGGCGGTGTGGAGCCTGTTGATGATGCTTTGCCAATTATTGAAAAAATTGCAGGTATTATGAACCAGCACGATAACGCTATGCTGGTAGAGGGGCATACTGATAATGTTCCTATTCGAAGCCCTGTATTCCCATCTAATTGGGAGCTCTCTGCAGCGCGAGCAGCCACAGTTGTTAGATACCTCGCACTGGAGGGGGTGTCGCCTTCTCGCATGGGCGCGATGGGTTACGGAGAGTTTCAACCTGCTGCTAGGAATGATACGGCAGCTGGAAAAAGCAAAAACCGCCGCGTTGTTCTATTAATTTCCAAAAGTCAGGATATTCGTCAGGGCTTAATGAAGTAAGTCTCGTAGCTCATTCATTTATAAAGAAATATTTTCTAAGTATTTACCTTTCAATACTGTGCCGATGGCACGATTTGTGCTCTGTACACTATTAAGATTATTAGTGACGTAAATTCGGCAACTTTATGCCATTTCCGTTGTTCATTTGTTCAAGCGATACAGAATTAGCAAGTATCCCTAGCAGGATATTCTAGCCAGCTAGGCTAAATGGTATGCTTGAGCAAAGCTAAAATATAATTTTTCAGAGGTGACGCGGTGAGAATCTGGGGTATTGCCAATCAGAAAGGCGGGGTCGGTAAAACGACTAGTGTAGTAACGCTAGGCGGGTTGTTGGCACAAGAAGGCAAAAGAGTGTTGGTTATGGATCTTGATCCGCATGGGTCTTTAACCAGTTATTTTGGTTACGACCCGGATACGATTGAGCAAAGTGCGTTCGACTTGTTTATGCATCAGGGTAAGGTTCCTGATGGTCTTCCTGAACAACTGATTACTGACACTTCTTGCCCGGGTCTGGATTTAATGCCTGCTTCAACGGCTTTAGCGACGCTTGAACGTAGAATGGTTGGCGTTGAAGGTATGGGGCTGATCATTTCGAAAACGCTGGCAATGTTGTGGGATCAATATGACTACGTCTTGATCGATAATTCGCCTTCATTGGGTGTACTAATGATCAACTCTCTTGCTGCGAGCCAGCAGCTCATCGTACCTTGTCAAACAGAGTTTCTTGCGATTAAAGGCTTGGAAAGAATGATGCATACTTTGGGTATGGTTATTCGGTCTCAGAAAAGCAATTTAAGACATCTTATTCTGCCTACCATGTTTGATCGTCGAACACAGGCTTCAACACAAAGCTTGCGTACCATCAAATCGACGTGGGGAGATGATGTCTGGAAGTATGCCGTTCCCGTTGATACGAAGTTCCGAGATGCAAGTATGAAAGGTCTGGTACCATCTATTTACGACGCTGATACTCACGGAGTGAGAGCTTATAAGAAGCTACTGCAGACGCTTAAAGAGCTGACAAGCAATAATGCCTAAGGCTTTATCAGGCTTTAAACTCATACGAGAGATTAATTACACTATCAAATGACTCAGGATAACACTGACAGCAGGACGCCTCACTCTAGCACGGAAGATTTGCTAAATGATTACCTGAGCGATATGTTTGGTAGCGACCCTGTGCCTGTTAGTAAGCCTAATGATAGCTCATGTTCTTCGGCAGAGCATACATCCGAAAACTATCTGAATGAGTCATCTGCTCAAATTTCTGAAAGCGCACACGTCAGTGAGCAAGAAAATATAAGTGCCGATTGTGAGTTTGCTGAAGAAGCCAATCTTACAAATGAAGGTCGGCAAAATCAGGGCGGATCTGTCACTTCACGTAAGCCAAGTCATGTTGATTCGGTAACTAGTGTTACCAGGGTGGCATCAGAGCCACAATGCGCTCAGCCAGTTCTTGGGATTTTGGGTGGTTCCACTGTTAAAACGACTGAAGCTATTTCGCCTGACCTATCTCTTATTCCGACAATTAAAATGGTAAGAGAAGACGATGATCAAAGTTTTCGGTCTCAGTGTGAGGCCCAGATAGTATTATTAACATTTCTCTATTACTTAAGAAAACCGCTTTCACCGCGAGTTCGGCAATGCTTCTTAGACTACTCTGAGCAAGCTATAGATGATTACTACGCTGCTTTTTGGTTAGCGGAGCAGTCTGTAGAGAGTGTGCGATGAGCTCTGAAGATATCGATAAGAAGCACTCTATTCATGGAGGGCGTGAATTCGATCAGGACGAGAATGTCAGCTCATCTGATGCTATGGATGAATACTTCTTTGATATGCTTGGCTCAGTTGCCGATCAGCAACCTTTAAAAGACTTAGATACAATACACAAAAACAAGCTTAGTGACGCGGAATTACACTCTCTAGACTCCGTGAATGTAATGCATACAAGGTCTAAAGAGCCACTTGAAGGCAGAGTAGGATCCAAGTTAAAGCCTAAGGTTATTGCAAAAGCAAATTTTGCAAAAGTGAAGCCGGCTAAGCCTCAATTTGCTGAGCCTGAAAGATCAAAAATTTCACCTCTGATTATACCTGCTGCATTTCCAAAGCTTGCGCCGGTTAAAACCAAGCCGAGTGTTAAAGAGTTATCTGAGCAGAACCTTAAAGTAAAGCAAAAGCTTGAAGTTAAGACCGAGCAAAAGACTGAACAAAAGCTTCAGACTAAGCTAGATAGAAAGACGGCCTTAGCGATTCTGGAGAAGAAAAAGTCAAAGTTGAGCGCGGCTCAGCTTTCCCGCTTGGAAGCGAAGCTTGGTCTTAAAGCCGAGCCCGAGCTTAAAACAAAGGTTAAGCAAGAAGTACTTGTTGAAACTGTCGACAAGCCAAAGGTATCCGTTTCTGCACCTGCACCCCTGAGTGATACCAAGGTAGACGCTAAAGTTCAGGCTAGGGAGGCTGTGACTACTGAAGTTTCTGAAATTGAAAAGATACATGAAAAAAGAACAGCTTTGGTTACGCCTGGTGAGCCTGGACAAGTTGGGCCGCCTTCATGGGCTCAAGATCGCTTCGAGTGTTTGATCTTTTCTGTAGCGGGTTTAAAGCTTGCGGTGCCTTTAGTTTCTCTCGGTGCAATCTATAAAATTGAAAAGGAGCTCACGCCAATTGTCGGCCGGGCAGATTATTTTATGGGCTTGTATAGACATTTGGATAGAAATGTCAGAGTAGTCGATACAGCTCAATGGGTCATGCCGGACCGTTGGAGCGAGGATGCTCGGGCCGGATATCAGTTCATTATTAGACTGGGTGGAAATAATTGGGGCTTAGCTTGCGACTCAGTTCACGAATCCATTCAGCTTGAACCTGATATGGTTAAATGGCGCAGTGAGCGTACGAGTCGAGCGTGGTTATCTGGTACGGTGATAGGGCATATGTGTGCTTTACTCGACGCAGACGTAATGAGCTTGATGCTAGAAGAGAAAGCTTCTGGCAATGGAAGCTCAATTTCTTGATAATTGTGTCACTATTTTCTGGCATAGATTGTGCGATGCTCTATATTTAGAAGATGATCTGTTAAGTTTTTGACGTGAGAGAGTAAAGCTTTGAAAACTTGGCGCGAATTATTGTCTTTTAGGAAATAGGTAAGGGGTCAACTAATGACATCAAACACTGGGCACAGTAGCCATGCTGCTGAAGATCCGATTCTGCAAAACGTCACTTTTCGCTTAGCAGACGAGACGTATGGTATTAACGTAATGCAGATTCAGGAAGTATTACGTTATACTGAAATTGCCCCCGTGCCAGGCGCACCTAACTATGTGTTGGGTATTATCAATCTGCGCGGTAATGTAGTAACGGTTATCGATACACGGGCTCGATTTGGTTTACCTAGTGCCGATGTAACTGACCATTCTCGTATCGTTGTTCTTGAAATTGATGGGCAGGTTATTGGTATTCTGGTCGACTCGGTTGCAGAGGTTGTTTATATTAAACACTCTGAAATGGAAACTGCGCCGAATGTCGGCAACGAAGAAAGTGCAAGATTTATACAGGGCGTTTGTAATAAGAACGGCGAACTGATTATCTTGGTTGAATTTGAGAAGATGCTATCTGAAGAAGAATGGTCTGAAATGGGCTCGTTCTAAACTCGATAGCCAATTTGTTTTTGGCCCTCAATGCTAATTGAGGGCTATGAGGAGTAGGCATGTCAATTTCTGTAGAGTTTGTTCCATTGGTTTCAGCGATACTCGTATGTTTGCTTGCGGTGTACGCTTTGGTAATCAAGCGTAGCATTACCTTATCAGAAAGGAGCACTGCTGATCTGGTCGATGAGCTATCAAAAGAAGTTCAGGGAATTAGCCATGGCTCAATGGGTGTTGGGCGTAAGGTTATTGCTCTGGAAAAGCGTGTCGAAGAGCTTGAAGCCATAATAGACGAAATGCAGAAAAATGACCCGACTAAAGTTTCTTACTCCGAAGCGTCACGTTTGGTGGAGTTGGGAGCGGGGATCGATGACCTAATGAATAGTTGTGGCATCTCTCGTCCAGAAGCAGAGCTTGTTAGTGCTCTCACCGAAAGTAAGCAAGATACTATTCCTACCCTTACTCCCACTAAGTAGCTTTAAGCCAGCCAATACTTAAATCAGTGTTCACATCGAGAGCATAGCTTGGGTGTGAACTAGTTATACATCATCAAATGCTTAAGCAACTGCAGAATATTCATTCATAGCTCTTATCGGCTGCACTACTTTACTCTTTTCTTTGTATAGTGAATGTTCAATATAGGCGTCAATTTCACACTCAGCTTCGGCATCTAAGGCGCCAAAGCGTAACTCAAGTTGAAAGGTATCTTTAGATAAGCGTCTAATACAGATTACATCTGCATTAATTTGAAGAAAGCTTTCTAATTTAAATGCGACTTCAACTTTAACCGGACACTTAGGTGATACCGAAGGTGTATTGGGTAGTAAGCGATGCAAGGTTTCTTGGTCACAGTTTAGGCATATGCCGTCACGAGAAATGGTTTTAATCGTTGCTCTCTCATGTACCCCTTGGCCTGATAAAACAGATGCTTCACTTGTTTTATAGCTTTGTGCATCGAGTGCAATCGGTGTGTGATAGATGAGTTGTCTTTTCATAATCTGTCTCAATAAGTCCTGCTAATTCATTGCTACTATTAAACTTATCTTTTACAAGAAAATTAACAAGGTGATCTTTGTATCACTTTGAAAGCTTATGCAACCATGTGAACCAAGTCCGCAATAAAATGCCTTTACTTCACAAAAATAAGGGGTAAATTAGTCTTCAAATTGAAAATCGGGTCAACATCTTGAAAATAATTCACTCCTCCGACTGGCATCTTGGTCAGTATTTCATGGGTAAAAGTCGCCAAAAAGAACATCAGGGTTTCCTTAATTGGCTGGTTGAGCAGGTTCTTGAGCATGAGGTTGACGCCGTTATTGTTGCCGGCGATATATTTGATACCGGGGCTCCACCTAGCTATGCTCGCGAACTTTATCACAAGTTTGTGATTGACTTTAGTGAAGCGACAAACAAGGCTGTGCCTCTCGTTATTGTTGCCGGAAATCATGATTCTGTCGCCATGCTTGAAGAAACCTCTGACTTGCTTGCACACTTCAACACGCATGTAATTTCTTCTGCAAACGAGAATACCTACGAGCAACAGCTATTGCCCGTGACAGGCGCTGCTGGAGAAATAAAGGGAATTATATGTGCCGTTCCATTTCTAAGAGCTAGAGACCTGGTTGGTAGTCACTCCGGTTCGACAGGGAAAGAAAAGCAACGAGATGTACAAGATGCGATAAAGCAGCACTATCAGGTGCTTTATAGTAAGGCACTGGGTTTAAGAGATGTTAATGATTCAAAGATCCCGATTATTATGACAGGGCACTTAACAGTCGTCGGCGCGCGCACAAGTGAATCGGTTAGGGATATTTATATCGGCACCTTGGAGGCGTTTTCAGCATCATCATTTCCCTCGGCAGATTACATTGCCCTGGGACATATCCATAAACAGCAGCAAATTAAGGGCAATGGCAATATCTACTATAGTGGTTCGCCAATTCCGCTTAGCTTTGACGAGCTAAACCAGAAAAAGTCAGTGCAAGTGGTAGAGTTTGATGAGGCTGGTGTGACGGTGGATGCCATAGATGTACCGGTTTTTCAGCAGCTGTACAAAATAAAAGGAAACCTCGAGGAGATTAGCACTAAACTTTCAGAGTTGAAGGGCGGTCGTGATGGCAGTGCTTATTGTTCAGAAAGCAATGGTGACCTTAGTGAGACTATTTGGCTTGAGGTAGAAGTTGAAGAACAGGATTATCTTGAAGACCTTCAGAAACGCATCGAAGAGTTAGTGGTCGATAGCAATATCGAAGTGCTTTGTTTGAAGCGCAGCAGAAATCGAAAAGGGTTAAGCCTGGTCGCCGAAAGTAGCGAACGTTTACAGGAGCTTAAAGCAAGCGAAGTCTTTGAAAAACGGCTGTCATTAGAGCCAGATGGAATCGATGATGCACTAAAAAGCCGTCTGCAACAGATGTTTAAAGAGGCGCTGCTACAAGCTGAGCAAGGAGACAAGCTCTAGAGCTGCAGTTATGAAAATACTAAGTATTCGCCTTAAGAACATCAACTCTCTACGAGGGGAGTGGTTTATTGACTTCACTCAGGAGCCTTTCGCAAGCAACGGTTTATTTGCAATCACTGGGCCTACTGGTGCCGGAAAATCTACGCTGTTAGATGCAATTTGCCTTGCCTTATACCACCAAACACCGCGTTTAAATGAACCATCACCTGCTGAGAAGGTAATGACTCGTCATTGTCACGAATGCATGTGTGAGGTGGAGTTCAGTGTTAAGGGTGACCAGGTTTTTCGCGCATTTTGGGAAGTAAGAAGGGCGCGAAGCAAAGCTGATGGAAAATTACAAAGCCCCAAAGTTGAGCTAGCACTACTCGGGGCCGGTGAGGAGGGGCGCGATAAAATTATTGCTGATAAGCTCCGCGACAAACTAGAACATATCGCCGAAATAACGGGCTTGGATTTTTCACGTTTTACAAAATCCATGCTTCTGGCTCAAGGTGGCTTTGCAGCCTTCCTCAATGCAAATTCGGGAGACCGGGCAGAACTTCTTGAAGAGTTAACGGGAACGGACATATACGGCAGAGTTTCTAGCGAGGTGTTTGAACGCTTTCGACAAGAAAAAGAGCGACACACGCTACTGACGGCCAAGTTGGAAGGTCTAGAGCAGACTAGTCCCGAGGAGCTTGAATTACTGTATGCTGAAGAACAGGCCCTCGAAGAAAAGCGTAAGACTGCTTTGCTTAAAAGAGGCGATATTCAGGCACAGGTTTCTCATATTGAAAAGCTTGAAAAATTGCAGGCGAGTAATAAGCAGTGTCGTTCAGCGCTCGATGCGCATGTTCAATATTGCGACAGTTTAGCACCCGAGTTTGCAAGGCTTGAAAGAGCCCTACCAGCGAGAGTGCTCTCACCATATTATGAACAATATCAGCGCGCTCAAGCTCAACAAAACCAATATGATAAAAACTTCCAGGAAATCAATGCCTCTTGTAGCTTAAAGCAAGAGGAATTCCACCTATTAGAAGGTAATTGTCAGCTTGCTAAAAATGAATACCAGGATGCTCAGAATACCCATGTAAGACTAGAAAACTTTCTAGTTGAGCAGCTGGTTCCTTTAGATCAAGGTATTACTTCCCAGCAGAAAAGCATATCAACCGCCGATGCCGAATTAGTTGAAATAGACGCCAGAAAAACTCAAACGCTAAAACAGCTGCAAGACTGTGCCAAGCAGATTAAAAATAGCCACGACATAACTAAGTCCGTGGGCGAGTGGCTGGAAAAGCATGAGTGGCTTAGAGGTGCGCAAACCCAGCTTGACGGGATTGCCACGCTATTCCAACAGTATAACCGGGTAAAAGAGCAAACGGTGTCTCTGGCAAAGCTGCTTGAAAGCGACAATGCAGTTAAGTTGGCGAAGGAAAAAGGCCTAAGAGAATTAAATTCGCAACTTGTTATCCGAGAGCAAGAGCATAAAAAACTCCTTAGTCGATCTTCGAGTGNAAAAACAGCACTAGATCGCTTTCTAGAAGAGCTTAATAAGCAGTTGAGTTTGGAAACGTTAGAGAATCTTATTCAACAGAATTCCCTTAGAAAGAATGCGGTAGCCGAGTGCAAGAGAATATTTGAGCAAGCGCAGGATCAAAAGCTTAGTTGTCGACAAATCCTGTCGTCTATCGAAAAACAAGATGCTTCGATAGCAAGCCTTGAGGCTGAGCTTGTTAGCCTTCGAACAGCCTATCAGCAAGCTAATAAGTATTTCTTGTCATTAAAAGAAAGAGTCTTGCTCGAAAACCGTATTGTCAGCTTAAGTGAGCACCGAGCACAATTAAAAGAAGGCGAAGCTTGCCCTTTGTGTGGTTCCGTGGATCATCCAATGTTAGATGGATATGGCGAGCTTGAGTCTTCGTCAACGAATGATGAGCTTCTTGCTCAAGAAAAAGTTGCTGAAGCGTTAAAAGAGCAGGGACTTGCCAAGAAGGAAGCCTTAATTCGTCAAGGTGCGGAACTTGAAGGGTTAAGAATAAGAGCAGAGGAGTCACTGAAAAAAGAGGCGGAAACCGAGCAGGTTTGGGCAACTTATGCTGCTCAAATTAATTGTAGTTTGCTTGTAGCAGATGAAGGTGTCCCTCAATTTTTAGAAGAAGTCTTAAGTGATATTGAAAATATAGACAATCAATATGAAAAATTATCGAACCTCCGTCGCGCACTAGAGGCCTGCCAGGAAGAAGAGAAAGTAGAACAGAATTTATTAGACGCTCTAATAAGAGATAAAGAGATACAAGAAACTGAGCATCGCTATATCAGCCAGCAGTGCCAAGATAAACAAGATCAAATCAATAGCTTATGCAGTAGTGAGCAGGAGCTAGATCAATCTTTACAAGAAAATCTGGCTAAGCTTAGTGGCCATGATGTCGTGATAAGTCCGGACTTAAGTGCTTTAGGCGAGTGGTTGGAGACAACCCGAAAGGAGTGTTCGCTGTATGACGACAAGGCAAAGCTACTTCAGACAGAGCTTGGATTAATTAGCGATATCGAAAAGCAACATGACCAATACAAAGCCGTATTGAGCGAGCTTAATTCCCAGTTTGCCGAGGCGAAACAGAAACAGCAGTCGTTCATGGAGCAGCTTGCTGTACAGAAGGCAGAGCGCAAACGTCTGTTCGGCGATAAAGATGTAAGTGCCGAGCGTGAGAAGTCGGCTCAAAATTGTGAAAAAAGGCTTCTGTCCTATCAGGGCTTGCAGGGGTCAATAGCTGAGATCGAGAGAAACTTATCGGCACTTCAGGGAAAGCAGCAGCAGCTCGAGCAGCAGAAGTTTGAACACAAAGATCAGTTGGATCGTCTTGCTCATGACTGGCAGCAGAGACTCGAGAATAGCGTGTTCGAAGACCTGCCCAGCTTTCAGCAGGCTCATCTTGATGACGTAGAGATCGAGAATTTGGTGTCTTTAAAAGAAGAAACACAAAAAACTAAAGCAACATTGGAGGCAGAGCTAAAAACTGCCCAGAGCCAGTTAAAAGAGTTACAAGCTAAAGATCTTCCTAATTTGTCACTCGAAGAGCTCAAAGCGCTACTTGATGGCCTGGAGAGTGAAGTAGAAGCTTGTAGTCAGAGGCAGGGTGAACTAACGCAGATACTTAAGACCAACGCAGAACAGAAACAAAAGCATGAAAACCTGATGCGAGAAATTGAAGCCCAGCGACAGTGCTACGATGATTGGAGTCACCTTAATAGTTTGATAGGCTCCAAAGATGGTAAACGTTTCAGAGTCTTTGCACAGGGCCTGACCTTAGATTATTTAATACAACTCGCAAACCAAAGGCTTGAGGGGCTACATGCCCGTTATTATCTGGTTAGAAGTGATATTCAAGGGCTGGAATTGCAGGTAGTCGATAAATGGCAAGCAGATTCGCATAGAGATACACGAACTCTATCTGGCGGTGAAAGCTTTTTGGTCAGCTTGGCGCTGGCCCTGGCTTTGTCTGACCTGGTTAGCTATAAAACTCAAATTGACAGTTTATTTCTCGATGAAGGTTTCGGTACGCTAGACCGTGCGACATTGGATATCGCACTAGATTCACTGGATCAGCTCAACTCTCAGGGTAAAATGATTGGCGTGATTAGTCATATAGATGCCTTGAAAGAGCGTATACCTGTTCAGATTGATATTAAAAAAATGAGCGGGCTTGGGTACAGCCGTTTGGATAAGGCTTATGAGATTAAAGGGCAAGCTGATTAAGGTAGGCAGCGGCCAAAGTGCTTTACTGAAACGTAAGCACCTTGGCTTGTTTTGGATTCCGCATTAGCGAGGGGTGAAACCCTCTGCCTAAGAGAAACGTTTTAAAACTCAGCGCTATGATAAACGTTTTGCACGTCATCCAGGTCGTTAAGCATATCTAAAAATGTTTCGAAGGTAGCAATATCGTCACCTGAAATTTCAGTCGTTGTTTGTGGAACAAACTGGATTTCATCAACTTTAAAGTCTACTTCCTTTTCACCGTTCTTGTTCTCTGTACCGAATGCTTCGTTAAGCGCTTGCTTTGCCTTGAAATAATCAGTGTTAGGTGCAAATATCGTGATTTCGCCGTTTTCACACTCGATATCACTGACATCAACATCGGCTTCCATTAAGGCTTCAAGCGCGGTGTCTTCATCTTCAGACTTGAATACGAAAATAGCACTGTGATCAAACATGTGACCAACGCTACCTTGGGCACCAATTTTACTCTTGGTTTTGGTAAAACACTGGCGCACATCACCGAAGGTACGGTTAGGGTTGTCCGTTAGGCAGTCAACAATTACCATGCAGTTTCCGGGGCCAAAACCTTCATAGCGAGCTGTCGCAAAGTCTTCGCCAGCACCACCTTTTGCCTTTTCAATCGCTTTTTCGATAACATGACCAGGAACCTGATCTTTCTTGGCGCGGTCAATCATTGACCTAAGTGAAAGGTTACCGTCCGGGTCGATACCACCAGACTTTGCGCACATATAAATCTCGCGGCCATACTTGCTGTATACCTTGGTTTTGGCGTCGGCGGTTTTTGCCATTGATTCTTTACGGTTTTGGTAAGCTCTACCCATTTTTTAAGGTCCCAAACTATTTTTAGAAATCGGAATACTGTTTTCAGAAACAGAATACTACCGTGATGTAAAAGGTTTAAAAAGTGTCACGCACAAAAAAAGCCGCAGAAGCGGCTTTTTTAGCTTAATCATGTTAAGCAGACCTTACTAACCGATGCTGAAAAGCTCGCCTAGCTTAGTTGCTAGCATCATGTCGCCTTCAGCACGTAGCTGACCAGCCATGAACGCTTGCATACCGTCAGTTTCGCCACTAACGATGCCTTTAAGAGTTTCAGTGTTCATGATCAAAGTAACTGAAGGATCATCGTGCTCACCAGCTGCTAGTTCGCATGTACCGTCAGCGATAGTTAGGCTGTAGTTGTCATCGTCTTCGATGTTGAATTGGAATACCAAGTCGATGCCGCTAGCTGCGTCAGCGTTGAAGTTTTCTTTTAGTGTCTCGAAAGTAGAAGCTACAGACATGAGAATACCCTTTTTATGTATCAATTATCGCTAAGCTACACGTGTATATGCATGAGGTTGAAGCTCAATAGTGCAAGGTAGCTAGCCTGAGTGTGAAGCGTATTGATTTTCACGGATGTCAAGATTAGTTACTCGAAAAACGCTTGTCAACTAATAAATCGAACGCTTGTTTGAATTATGGTGTGAAGGTGTAAATTAGTAGCCAACAATATCTGAACGAAACCCTTGTATTTGGCAATAATGGCCCAACAATGCAATGGTCATAATGTTTTCGTTATTTGTATATATCAAACCTGAGGATAAGCGCGTGGAATTTTTGACTGAGTACGGTGTCTTCTTGGCGCAGACAATTACAGTTGTTGCTGCCATTTTAATAGTGATGGCTGCAGCAAGCAGTGCAGCTCTAAAAAACAAGAAGCCTGAAAGCAAGGAAATGCTGATTGAAAAATTGAATGAAAAGTACGAGGAAATCAAAGATACGCTTGAAGAGTCGATGCTGAGTAAAGAAGCATTAAAAGACAAGAAAAAGCAGCTCAAGAAGCAAGAAAAGGAAAGTAAGGGGAAGTCAGACACTGAAGATAAAAAGAAGGTGTTTGTTCTAAGCTTCGAGGGTGATATTAAAGCTAGCGCTGTTGAGGGCTTCAGAGAAGCCGTTTCTGCGGCACTGTTGGTTGCACGTCCGGGTACCGATGAAATCGTGGTCAAGCTTGAAAGTCCTGGCGGTATGGTTCATTCCTATGGTTTGGCCTCTGCACAGCTAGATCGAATTAAGCAGAAGGGTATCAAACTGACAGCTTGCGTAGACAAGGTCGCTGCGAGTGGTGGTTACATGATGGCGTGCGTTGCAGATCAGATTATTGCTTCACCTTTCGCTATAATGGGTTCGATTGGTGTGGTGGCTCAGGTGCCTAACTTCAACAAGGTACTGAAGAAAAATGATATCGACTATGAGATCCTGACTGCTGGCAAGTACAAAAGAACCTTAACAATGTTTGGTGAAAATACTGACGAAGGAAGAGAGAAGTTTAAGTCGGACTTGGAGGATACTCACCAGTTATTTAAGTCCTACGTTTCAGAACGTCGTCCATCGGTTGATATTGAATCAGTTGCCAATGGTGATATCTGGTTTGGTTCTAAAGCCAAGGAAGTATCTTTAGTTGATGACTTGAAAACATCAGATGAATATATTTTAGAAGCCTGTCAGGACTCAGAGGTCTATTCCTTGGAATTCAAAGCAAAGAAAAGTTTGATGGATAAACTAGGCATGTCGGTAAGCTCAGGTATTGAACAGTCTGTTACCAAACTGCTTTCCGAGCTGAATATCTCTCGTGGTATGAAGTAATTAATTAAGTCGTTGATGGGGCGGGGTTGCGACTCTGGCCCCATTTTTATTTTGTGAATGTTTAAACAGGGGCCGCAATTTACCTGTAATTTCAAAGTGCGCAAGTTTGGTGCTCATTGAAGCTCTGTGTATCCATTATTTAGCCAGCTTATGGCACCCACTCAATGAGGCGAACAAAAGCTTCAATTATTTATCGTGAAACAAAGAACTTTAGAGCTATTCAGATATTGCTAGGGCACTTTAAAATTGACAGCACTATAAGGTATCTTGGGGTTGAAGTAGATGATGCGCTTGATCTTGCCGAACGAATTCAGGTGTAGAATTTCGTCAAAAGGCGGTTATTTACAATTTAAGTAACTTCCTTTTTATGCAATTTTTTAAAAGCCGGCATTAAGGGCTCATCAAAATAAGTAAATTAATTTTGGCTTTTAAATAAGACCTCGACTTTCAGTAATCGCTTATTAACTCTAGAGAGTTCCTATAACCAGCAATCAATATCCTGACCTCCTAAAATAGCCATTATTTCAACGACCGCACCATTAACACGGTAGTAAATATTATCGGAGCAATAAGAGCAGCGCCTATAACCTGGGCGAATATGGTCAACTGATTGGAAGAGATATGGGTTGATAGAAATTTTCTCGAACATATCGAAAAAACCATGGTAATAGGTATCTGCCTGAGCTTCTCCAAACTCGCTATATTCGTAAGCGTATATCCGCTTTAGGTCTTCTTTAGTATTCGAAGATATCTTAAATTCAAACATGCCTTACTTCAGTTCTGACTTGAATTCAGCCAGCATCTCAGATGCCATTTGATTTACAAAACCACTGGATTCTGCATCTTCAAGCTTTCTATTAATTGCTTCAGCCCTTCTCGCGCTGCGGATAAGATCGTTTATCAATTCACTTTTATTAGAGTAATCTTGAACATTATCTACATGATTTCGCAACCAAGAATCATTTTGCTCTGTTAACGTAATACTTTGTCTCGGCATTTTACACCTCCCTCGATACAAACCTGGTGTAATTATACACCAGGTTTGTAGTGAATGGTCTACAGAATATT
>NZ_LWGG01000025.1:0-1074 GCF_001635365.1 Oleiphilus sp. HI0128
ACTGCTCAGAACGGTTGCGCACAAAATGAGGCCAATGCTCTGAACCAGGAATCAGCTCACGAAGATTAGACATCATCTGACAGCCATTACAAACGCCAAGCGCTCAAGTATCTTGCCGCTCAAAGAAGGCGGAGAATTGATCTCTCACGCTGCTATTAAACAAGAGCGATATGGCCCAACCATCACCAGCGCCCAAAACATCGCCGTAAGAGAAGCCGCCGCAAGCGACTAACGCATTATAATCACTTAAGGCTGTTCTGCCAGCCAAGAGATCACTCATATGAACATCAACGGCTGAGAAGCCTGCCTTGGTGAAGGCAGCTGCCATCTCTATCTGTCCATTAACGCCCTGCTCACGCAGTACCGCAACCTTTGGCTTGGCACCAGTATTGATATAAGGCGCAACGATATCTTCGTTCGGATCGAAGCTTAGTTTAGCGTTCAAGCCAGGGTCTTTTTCATCCAGTAATGTATCGTATTCTTCTTGAGCACACTCGGCATTATCACGTGCCGATTGCATTCGATAGCTCGTTTCTGCCCAAATTCTCTGATAGTAAGCTCTAGATTCCTCAATAACTGACTGACCATCAAAAGCAAAACGAATCTTATCGTCTTCGTTGGTCTGGCCAATTACTAGCGTATGCTCACCTAAGCCCGCAGCAGTGAATTGCTGAAGAACCTCTTCAGTATCACCTTGCTTAACCTGGATGACTGCACCTAGCTCTTCATTATAAAGTTCTCGCGCGAAGTGGCTGGAGTCTTCAGCCAACAAGTCCAGCTTAACGTCAACACCTACACGCCCAGCGAATGACATTTCCGCCAGGGTTGTAAATAAGCCGCCATCAGAACGATCGTGATAAGCCAGCAATTTGCCATCTTGATTCAAACCCTGAATCACAGCAAAGAAAGCTTTTAAATCTTCCGGGTCGTCGACATCTGGCGTGACGGCACCCATTTGCTTATAAACCTGTGCCAGAGCCGATCCACCCAATCGGTTTTGACCATTCGCCAAATCAATCAATATTAGATCAGTATCACCCTGATCACTTGCCAGCTCAGGTGTCAGTGTTTTTC
>NZ_LWGG01000026.1:0-825 GCF_001635365.1 Oleiphilus sp. HI0128
CGTTGAGGCATTGATCATTACCGAGCTGGAATCGACACTCGCTAGGAATTGACGACCTTTTGTATAGTTCTCGGTAACAATTGAGTCAGTATGGTGCGAACCGAACTCATTGATGTGCGCAATGGCTTCCTGCATACCCTCTACCACCTTAATAGATAATACCGGCGCAAGATATTCTGTCTGCCAATCTTCCAGCGTCGCATCCTTCGCAGCAAAACCCGCATTATTCAAGATTGTGCAAGTTTGCTCACAGCCACGTAGCTCAACCTCTTTTTCTGCATATAAAACTGCTAACTGGGGCAGAACCTCTTCAGCGACAGGCGCATCAACCAAAAGCGTTTCCATCGTATTGCAAGTGCCATAACGATGCGTTTTTGCATTCAATGAAATTGCCTTCGCCTTTTCAATATCCGCATCACGGTCGATAAACACGTGACATATACCGTCCAAGTGCTTAATTACTGTCACCTTAGCGTCTCGACTGATTCTCTCGATCAGACCTTTTCCGCCACGAGGCACGATCACATCGACATATTCTGGCATGGTGATCATTTCACCCACTGCCGCGCGATCTGTCGTTTCAATCACCTGAACAGCCGTTTCAGGCAAGCCAGCTTCAGACAAACCTATTGCGATACAGCTCGCGATGGCCTTGTTTGAATGAATAGCTTCTGAACCGCCACGAAGAATCGTTGCATTACCCGATTTAATACACAGGCTCGCCGCTTCAACCGTTACATTTGGTCTAGACTCATAGATAATCCCAATCACACCAAGCGGCACACGCATCTTGCCAACCTGAATACCGGAAGGCATATACTTGAG
>NZ_LWGG01000027.1:0-1029 GCF_001635365.1 Oleiphilus sp. HI0128
TCCAGACCCTTACACTGAGATCGTCGAAGATGATACTATTGCAAACCACGATACAGCATAGGATTCGCTAGAAAACGTTTATGAACGAAGATAACTCAAAACCTCCGAGTAGCCAGTCAGGCCATAGTAAAGCCAAGCAAGAACATAAAAATAGTTCAAAAGGCTGGTTTGAAAAACTCACCCAGGCTTTTTCAGATGAGCCTGCGTCGCTGCGCGATATTATGGATATTCTCCGTACCGCAGAAGACCGAAACGTTCTCGATGCTGACTCGCTCAGTATTATCGAAGGCGCGATGCAAGTCACCGACATGCAAGTTCGCGAAGTGATGATTCCCCGCTCCCAGATGATTACCGTACGCGCGACGCTTGAGCCTGAAGAGTATATGCATAGCATTATCGAGTCTGCTCACTCACGTTTTCCGGTTATTGGCGAGTCAACTGACGATATTATCGGTATTTTGCTTGCTAAAGATTTACTGCCCCTAGCGATAAAAGGACAACTTAGCAAAAACAAGATTTCTGAGGCTTTACGGCCAGCGACGGTTGTACCTGAGAGCAAGCGATTAAATCAGCTTCTTAAGGAGTTTAAGCAAAACCGTAATCATATGGCAATTGTTGCCGATGAGTATGGCGGTATTGCCGGGCTTGTAACGATTGAAGATATTCTTGAGCAGATCGTGGGCGAGATCGAAGATGAGCACGACATCGATGACGAAGCGTTAATTAAGCCTCTTACTGATGGCGAGTATAACGTAAAGGCCATCACCCCTATTGATGAATTTAATGAGTACTTTTCAACGGAACTGCCAGATAAGGAATTCGACACCATTGGAGGCCTGATTCTGAAGAAGTTCGAACGCCTGCCCCGCCGCGGTGATACAACTCTTATGTATGGCTTTAAAGTAACAGTACTTAATGCTGATAACCGAAGCATTCGCTTGGTGAAGATAGAGAAGAATTGATATTCCAGCGGTTTCAATGGGGTCAGACTCGATTGAAACCGCAATATTTTCAATCGAGTCTGACCCC
>NZ_LWGG01000028.1:0-741 GCF_001635365.1 Oleiphilus sp. HI0128
ATCACTCATTTTCTTCTTCCAAATTTTCGTCAACTACACTGGATATGAGGTTGGGTCGTTCAATTTTTTCTTCAATTTTCGCCGCTAACTGACCATCACTTTGCCCAAGCTTTGCTTTGAACATAGGGACCTTATTCGCAGTTAGCGTAATAAACTCTGGCATTTCTATCGGTATAACATCACCTTTTTCAAGCTTGGCAACATCTCTAAGTGATATCTGTTCTTCTAGGACTGTCGCATTAAGAGGCACATTAGCCTCTAAAAGATCTTTCCGAATAGTTGTCATCCAGCGCTCGTCAACATCGTCAACATCACTCTGGACACCAGCATCGAGGATCTCGCGAATCGGCTCAATGGTAGAGTATGGAATGGCCAGATGAAGGTCTCCACCACCGCCATCTAGTTCGATATGAAAGGTACTAATTACTATCACTTCACTAGGGCTAACAATATTCGCCATTGAAGGGTTAACTTCAGAGTTCATATACTCAAAATCAATTTTGAAAACTGCGCTCCACGCTTCCTTCATATCGATAAAGACTTGTTCGAGTACCATATGAACAACCCGAATCTCGGTAGGCGTAAACTCACGCCCTTCAATTTTTGCATGACGCCCATCACCACCAAAGAAGTTATCAACAAGTTTAAAAACTAGCTTGGCATCAAAAATAAATAAACCAGCTCCGCGAAGAGGTCTGATTTTGACAATATTTAAACTGGTAGGAACGTAAAGAGTATGGA
>NZ_LWGG01000029.1:0-976 GCF_001635365.1 Oleiphilus sp. HI0128
CTTGTTGGCCTCATTCAGTATTGGTAAGCGCGAAGTTTATGTCGACGGCGAAAAAAGATTAACCCGTTACGGCAATGATCTACGTATTCACCAGG
Organism: Oleiphilus sp. HI0128; assembly: GCF_001635365.1. NCBI lineage: Bacteria > Pseudomonadati > Pseudomonadota > Gammaproteobacteria > Oceanospirillales > Oleiphilaceae > Oleiphilus > Oleiphilus sp. HI0128. The sequence continues at coordinate 96 of NZ_LWGG01000029.1, forward strand.
ATTATCGTGGCGGAAGGACACTGTTACGTTTATTCAAAAAGTATCGAGAACTGATGCAGGATGAGTGGATGCAGACTGTGATATTGGACGAGAATAAAGCCTCTATCAACTCAGTCGGAAGTGGCCGTCTAAGTTTGCCGACTTATCACCAGGCCGGACAATTTCGTACTTATATGGTAGATCTGTATAAGAAGCAGCATAAAGCCACAACACTTTTAGTGCGACGAGCTAGCAATGCCGATAAAGCTCAGATGCAGTCTTTTTTCGATAAGCATGCGCCATCAAAGCAATTTTACCCTGTCTATGACTTTTCAAAAATTGGCACCAAAGACAATTACTATCGCGGGGTCGATATCGAAAATTATTTCCTCGCTTATGATGACGATGAACTTATCGGTATGTGCGCCGTATGGAACCAAAAAGATTTTAAACAAACGCGCTTTGTATCCTACCAAGGCAAGATGAAAGCCCTCAGGCACATCAATAATATTAAGAGTAAATTCTTTGGCGGCCTCCAGCTACCAAGTCCTGGAAGTTTAGCGAGCTACCTTAGCCTTCACACGGTTCTTTGTGCCGACAACCGGATTGATATCTTTCAAGATTTGCTGAGCTGCATCCTTAAAACCTATCACGCAAGTGATTATGAGGCGCTTATCTTTGGTTTTGATACGCGCGACCCTTTACACGAAGTTGCAAAAAACTTGAAGGCATATCAGCTTTTAAGTAATCACTATCTCGCTAGTTATGGCGATGACCCGAGCAAAGAAATGAAGCAACAGGGCTTGTTTTATCTCGAACCAACACGTCTATAATTAGCAGTAAGTTATGATGCAGTATCTAAAAAAATATCGTTCCGTCTTCCTCGCGCTTATCGTCGCGCT
>NZ_LWGG01000030.1:0-851 GCF_001635365.1 Oleiphilus sp. HI0128
ATGCTAATTTTGTACAAGTTGAACTCCGAAATTTTAGTCTCTAATACAAATCCATTTGATACCCATACATCGTATTAAACCTTTTGGTTGATAAACTCATTAACTCCATGACGAAGAAGATGATGATAGAAAAGCATCGCGTCGCTCGGCGGAGCTTTTCGACAGGTCCCGTGGTAGCGGCTTATGAACTCAAGGTGGACGCGGGGGAGGTGCGGAGAGATAACGCTCAAGTCGCTCTGGCGGCAAAATTGGATGCCCTGCACGAGTCTCTTGTCTCGCTCCCACCAGTACCTTTGCTTACCGACGATCCGACAGAGAGCAGCCGTAAAAGCAGCAGTCCACTGTTACTGGCACGATCCATGGCATCCGCCCAGTCCTTTCTTCGAAAGAAGTTCCATTTGTGGTCTTTTGGTCCACCACCGCGGGGCATTTACATTCATGGACCGGTCGGGGTCGGTAAGAGTTTTCTAATGGATCTCTTTTACGCGTCGGTTAATGTTCCTGATGATGATTCTCGCTGTAATAATTCCAGCCACAAACACGCAAAAATTACCAAACGCCGCGTCCACTTTCATGAATTCATGCTAGACGTCCATCATCGAATCTTTGTCTACAAAAAGAAGCACCCACGGGGTGATGCTATTCCCATCATTGCGAAACAATTGGCACAAGAAGCCCAACTCCTCTGTTTCGATGAATTTCAAGTGACAGACGTTGCCGATGCCATGATTTTGAAAAGACTGTTTTTATTATTATTGGATTGGAATGTCGTGGTAGTGGCCACCTCGAATCGCTCCCCCGATGCCTTGTATAAGGGAGGCATTAACCGATCCCTTTTTATGCCATTCATA
>NZ_LWGG01000031.1:0-568 GCF_001635365.1 Oleiphilus sp. HI0128
CAAGTGAAGCTGACGCCAGTTGGTTAGATGTTCGTCAGGATGATACAGATTCCAATGGTTTAGGGATCTATACGGTAGAAATTAATAGTGCAGCGATTCCAGTAAACACCTTTAAGAAAGGTAGTTTGATCATAGAATATCAAATAAATGATGGTGCGGTGCAAACTGCATCGCTTGATGTAATCGCATCGAATACTATTTCTGGTAACGAATCGGTCGGTAATCTTTATATATCGCTTATTGCCTTAGATGAGGTTTTGAACGCTTTGCCAGAAGAACCTATTTTTGCTACATCTACCGTGGCAGGATCTTTGTCTGACGGTGTATACAGCTATCGCTTTGAGAATATCCCGGTCGGCGAGTATTTTGTTAGAGCAAGTACCAATAATGATGGCGATGAGCGCTCATTTGACGATGGAGAAGCAAAAGGAATCTATCCGAATTACTACTCGTTCGAGACCTTAAACGCAAATCGGGAAGTGATCAGTGGCATTGACTTTAGTGTTCAGTTCTTTGAATCAAATATCGAGGCTCTCGATGTGCTTGAGATTGGTGCGAGTCACTACCC
>NZ_LWGG01000032.1:0-766 GCF_001635365.1 Oleiphilus sp. HI0128
CCGCATAATATAAATAAAACTTAAAAAGTACTTAAAGCCTAGCCAACACGATAGTTAGGTGCTTCCTTGGTGATGGTCACATCGTGAACGTGGCTTTCTTTCATGCCCGCTGCGGTAATCTTGGTAAACTGCGGTACCGTGCGCATCGTTTCAATATCGCCACTACCTGTGTAGCCCATGCTAGAACGAAGCCCACCCATTAACTGGTGAATGATTGCAGTCATCGGCCCCTTACACGCTACACGACCTTCAATACCTTCAGGTACTAACTTGTCGACGCCAGATTTAATGTCCTGGAAGTAGCGATCACTAGAGCCTTGAGACTGGCCCATTGCTCCTAAAGAACCCATTCCCCGATAAGCCTTATAGCTTCGACCTTGGAATAATTCGATTTCACCAGGGGCTTCATCAGTACCGGCTAGCAAACTACCGATCATAATACTGTTTGCGCCAGCTACAATCGCTTTTGCAATATCACCAGAGAAACGGATACCACCATCAGCGATAACAGGCACATCAAGCTCTTTCAAAGCTGCACTAACATTAGCCACCGCAGAAACCTGAGGAACACCAATACCAGCCACAATTCGTGTCGTACAAATTGAGCCCGGGCCAATTCCGACTTTAACCGCATCTGCACCTGCTTCAGCCAATGCTATCGCCGCTTCAGCTGTTGCGATGTTACCACCAACCACTTGCACCTGCGGGTAGTTTTCTTTTACCCAGCGAACACGGTCAATAACGCCTTTAGAGTGTCCGTGTGCCG
>NZ_LWGG01000033.1:0-1039 GCF_001635365.1 Oleiphilus sp. HI0128
ACTCTTTCATTAAGAATCTACTCCTGACGCCTTATCTTCTGCCGAAACTCGAACAGGGCTGACCTTTTCACCAACCGAAACAAAACCTTGCCCGACGGTAATAAGCTCAAGCACCTCGGGTAAACCGCCTAGCCAAACACCATCATTCTCGCTGCGTAAGAGTTCAACCGGATATGCTTTTACCCGCCCCTCAACATCGAGTCCTTTAATTTGCAGTTCACCCTGACTATCAAGGCTTAATAATGAAGGAGAAAGTTTGTGGGCTTTTTGCTGGCCAAGCAAAATACTAACGCGAGCGCTTTGGCCAAAGCGTTTTACTTGAGACGAATTCTGCGCCAAGGCCTCTATTCTGAAAGCGCGTGTCGCCAAATCAGCAATGCTCGATATATAAGTGATCTTGCCCTTTAGCTCAGTACCATTGAGTAACTTTGCCTCAACCACTTGCCCCAAAGCTAATTTGGCAACGTGCTGCTGAGGAACATCAGCACTAATGATAAGCGCCTGATCGTCGACAATTGTTGCCAACACAGTGCCTGGAGCAACGTAGTCACCCTGCTCAACGTGTAAGTCATTTAAAACACCCGCAAAAGGGCTAAGTATATGGGTGTGTTCGATTTCCAGCTCAACCTCTTTAACCGCGGCTTCAGCCGCCATTACATTCGCCTGATTTTGTTGCAGCTGATTTTCGGATAAGAGATTCTTTTCCTTCAGACTTAAGCTTGATTTCAACTCGGCCCTTGCAACCTTAAGATCCGCTTTAGCCCTTGCCAAGCGAGCCTGCCTATCATTCATCGCCAAATTGAGCACACGTTGACCGGCTGTCATTCGATCACCTTTCTTGGCGATCAATTTAGCAATAGCTCCTTCGGTCTCAGCACGAATATCAACATTTCTATCGGCATCTATTTCACCTTGCAAGTCGATACGCTGTGTGAGCTCCTGTGCCTTAAACTGCTTTACGGTCACGCGGAACAAACCTTCATCGCGCTGAGATGATTCCGCAATAACGTCCTGTCCTTGGTGCTCGGCATCATCTTTA
>NZ_LWGG01000034.1:0-919 GCF_001635365.1 Oleiphilus sp. HI0128
TATTTTATCGCCAACTTCTAAGGTCGAAGCGGTCATTTTGATAATGCCTTGTTCGGTAAACTTTTCTGCATTGCTGACTAGATTCGAAACGATTTGCTTAATTCTATTCGGGTCACCTTTTAAATACTGATGAGAAATGTCTGTGCACTGGAGTTCAAGCTTGACGCCTTTCTTTTCAACAGTCCCTTTCCATAAGCTTTCTTGGTGACGAAGAAGCTCAGAAAGGTCAAAATCGATATATTCGAGTTTTAGCTTGCCAGCTTCTATTTTCGAAATATCTAATATTTCGTTTAGTAGTGACAGTAAGGATTCTGCGCTAGAAAGAGATAGTTCAGCCTGATCTCGCTGCTGTTCGCTTAGATCGCTACCTAGTAGCAAGTGGAGCATACCCATAATGCCGTTCATGGGAGTTCTGATCTCGTGGCTCATGCTGGCTAAAAACTCGCTTTTAGCAACGTCTGCAGCCACGGCTTTTTGTTTTGCATCTACAAGGTCTTGATGAGCCCCTACCTCGGCATCAATGTCCTGCACTGAACCATACAAACGAAGGCAGACTCCATCTTCAAACTCTGCTTCACCGGTACTAGTGATCCAAATATGATGGCCTTTATGTGTTTTTACTTTTAACTGTTCAGCCCAAGGCGTGCCGGATCTGATGGCTTCGAGTTGGAGTGCTTCAAGTTTCCCCATGCTTTGTTCGGGATAGAATTGCTTGATAGAGTCGGGCGTGGGAGTGAAGCTATCGTCTACCTCAAATATCTCTCTCGTTTTTGACGACCAGGTTAGCACTTTACTTTGAATGTCATATTCCCATGCGCCTATTCGTGCCTGGCTGCTCATTGCTTCTAGTAGACTACTCTGTCGCTTAAGCATGCTCGTACGTTTGCTGACAATGTCTTCAAGATTTGAGTTAAGCGAA
>NZ_LWGG01000035.1:0-13464 GCF_001635365.1 Oleiphilus sp. HI0128
TGCTTATTCTATGTGGTAATTTCTATATTTATCAGGCACCTTAGCCCTATAAATAGAATTTATTCTGGAACTCAATGTGAGTGATAAACAAGTCGTCGAAGCCAAAAATATTATTGCGGTGATCCTGGCAGCTGGAGAATCGAGTCGTTTCGGTTCGCCTAAACAGCTGGCTGATTGGCACGGGAAACCCTTGTTGCAACATGTGTTTGATACGGTGTCTCAGGTCTTCCCAAAAACCTGGGTGATGCTGGGCGCTAATTACAAAGAAATTAACAGTGTGCTTTCTTTTGGTGTTGCAAAGGTTTTACATGAGAGTGCATGGCAAGAGGGAATGGGAAAGGTCATTGCTAGCGCAGCATCATCTGCAGAGAGCGAAGCCCTGCTGACAGATGAAAACGTGGATGGCCTGTTGTTCTTGCTTGGGGATCAGCCCTTAATAGAAACAAGTGACTTGCGCAAATACTGTACTTTAGTTAATGAGCAAGCGAATGAAATAATTTGTGCAGGATATCAAGAAGAGGACAAGGAGCTTAGTCTTGGAGTGCCCGCATACTTTCCTTGGTCGTATTTGCCTCAGCTAAAAGGCTTGGCTGTACCGGGAAATCAGGGCGGCGCGAAAGGCATAATCTTGCGCAACAAAACGACGCCTGTTTACCTCGGCGGGCGAGTTCAGGATGTTGATACTGAAAGTGACCTGGAGCGCTTACGCTTGGCAGTCACTTCAGTATGCTGATTCAAGTGCTTAGCCAAACAGTCCTGCAGTAACAGCAATACCGACTGCGAATACACCTATGCTGGCCGCCAGCGCCATGCCATAAAACTTATTGGAAGCAGCTCGGTTTTGCCTGATATAGGTTTCAATTGTTTGTGCTGCGACGTCTTCTGCAGTTTCGCGCGTGATTTCATGAGCTTGTTTTATTGCGTCACCCTGTAAGCGTTGCCAAAACTCAGTGTCCATAGATTGGCTAGAGCTAAGGTGCTCTTTTAATTCTTCAATTTGTACAGGGTCTAAGCCTGTATGAGCTTTGCTATCCAGAAGCTCTTGCTTAAATTCAGTGAGTTGGTTTCCTAAAAACAGACTTACTTCTGCAGCAACTTCCTCTTTAATGGACTCAGTTTTCTTATTAATTTCGTTGACGTATTCATCCATGATGCCTTTTAAGTGATCCTGCTGCTCTTGCTTTGAATCACTCAGGATGCGTTTGACATGATCGTATTGCTCGTCGAATAGACTGGATAGGAGCTCGTGAAGGCGGTTGTTAACATTCGCTTTTACGGCTGATCGAGCGACTTGTTCAATGATATCAGACGAAGCTTCGACACTCGGCGCTGCGGCAGGTTTGTCTTGAAGTTCGTCCGGAAGCTCAGTTTTGCTGATTTTACCAAGTTGAGCCTGTTCCTGATCACTAAGAGAGATAGAAATCGCAGGTTTGGGTAGCGTGTTATTAGCTATGTCGCTAGTGAGCTTTTCAATAAGCTCTACCACTTGCTGAGACTCAGCAGGTTTGGTTAGCACACCATAAATACCAAAGTTACGTGCATCTTCAGAGAATTCATCTGACTTTTTTGAGGTGCACATAATAATGGGAATCTCTGATGTCTCAGGATTCATTTTTATTTCTTTGGTAGCGTCAACGCCGTTCATACCCGGCATGAGCTGATCCATAAAAATAACGTCAGGATTATTGTTGGACGCCAAATATGATAAGGCTTCTTCGCCGGAGTTAACCATATCGACTTTAAGGCTGATTTTCTCTAAAAGCTTACTCAATGCAAACCTGGCGACCTTGGAGTCATCTACCAATAAAGCGCTTTTAATTGTCATCATATACCTCGTTAATCTCTATTCAAATTCGTACTTTAAAATTCTGTATGGACGTGTCGTAGCTGGCCGTTTGTGTCTAATTGCAAACGTTGATTACCAGCCTTCTAGCTTAGGACACTCCGTTGCTCGATAACTCTTTTGCCGGTAACACACGCCAGGCTCGCTGGATCTGGCAGTAAACACTTCGCCTTCTGCTGTGGTTAGCGTTGCCTTGCCAAATGGCTTTCCATCTTTAAATGTGCCGGTGATCTTACTTCCATTAGGGTTTAGGATCTCTCCCTTACCGTGATAGAGGCCATCAATAAATTGTCCGACATACTTTTTACCGTTCGCATAGGTTTCGACACCCTTGCCGTGGAACATACCGTTAGAGAATGAACCTTCGTAGTGTCCGCCATCCGGGTAGGTTAGGGAACCGTTACCGTGGAATAAATTGTCTGAGAAGCCGCCAACATATAGTAGGCCCCCCTTGGTTGTAAGAGAGCCTTGCCCATTGAGCACGCCATCAATCCAGAAACCTGTATAGATGTCACCGGTAGCTTTGGTTAGGGTTCCTTCACCATTAAACTCATTTTCATCAAGCTCACCAATGTAGGTATCGCCGTCTGTGGTGGTGAGGGTGCCGCGGCCTTGCATATTGCCTTCAAACCACTCTCCCTGGTATTTCATTCCGTTGGCATATCGGACAGAGCCGATGCCATGAAAGTTGCCATTAACGAAGGAGCCGTTGTATTCAAAGCTGCCTTCTTGAATGTAGCTTCCTTCGCCTGTCTTGATATCGTTTGCCCACATACCATTTTGGTAATCAACTTTAGTAAATTGCTGAAGCTGAGCTTTTAGTGTTTTGGTGCTTCCGCGTCGTATATCAACGCTTGATAACCAGCTCTGATAACCTTCTTTAGCAACTTCGATGTTGTAATTACCAGGTGTTAGCTGCATTTCCAGTTTAGTTGGGCCATAAGGTTTACCGTTTACCAATACGGTATCGTCGGTAACGTTTGAGCGCACAATCAAAGTGCCGGTAATGACAGGTTTGGGCTCGGGCTGTTCTGTGTTTTTGTAGGTGATTACTTCGGGCTTCTTCGTTTCAGAGATAATAACTTCTCTTATGGGCGGGGTAGGGGCCGGAGCTTCAACTTCATCTGCGAAAATTGCTTCTTCAGAAAACGCAAGGTCTTCAGTTCTTTTTAGCGAGTCAAGCACTTGTTTGCTCATTTCACTAAGCTCAATATATTCAGCTTCTTTTGTTGTTTCTTGAGGAGCCGGTGTGCCCGCACTTACCGGTACGTCAGGCTCGGATTCGATAGAAGTTTTAGCTTTTACAATGTCTGCTTCATTATTTGCCGGCCCTGTGCCCGCAATGATTAACAGCAAAATCATTAAGAAATTTATAAAAAGAAGAGGTCTAAGATCGACCATTTATATACTACCCTTAAGAAATAGGAGCTGAGTTGCTCCGCCACATTTCCGTTTACTAACGTGTAAAATATGTACTCTGGATTAATCGTTGCTTGAGTATTGAAGGCGCATCGCTTACGTTATGTCTAGAGTGTAGACTCAAATAGAAAAAAATGCTTAGAAATAAGATGTAAATGTAAGATAAGTCACAGAATATTCGATTCTGGGCTAAACTGCTTTCTGCTTGTAAAAGTGCAGTTGAGTGCTCAATAGAGCGTTTGGGTTATTGTCCTAAAAGTATAATCATTCAGTAGTATTAATATAAGGTATTAACGATATATGGCTAACATGCAGCATAAAGATTTCAAACTGATCCGCTCTCAAAGCATTGATGCTTTGCATGTGACAGCCGAAGAGTATGAGCACTTGGGGACGGGTGCCAGGCACCTGCATTTTGCGACCACTAATACCGAAAACGTATTTTTGGTAGGTCTAAAAACAGTTCCGACTGACAACTCTGGCGTCGCACATATTCTTGAGCATACGGCACTGTGTGGTAGCGAGAAATATCCGGTTCGTGACCCCTTCTTTATGATGATCCGCCGATCCTTAAATACTTTTATGAATGCCTTTACCAGTAGTGACTGGACGGCTTACCCTTTTGCAAGTAAAAACAAGAAAGATTTTAATAATCTTCTCGAAGTGTATCTCGATGCAGTTTTCTTCTCTCGACTCGACGAGATGGATTTTCTACAAGAGGGGCATCGACTTGAGTTTGAAAAAGCAGATGATGCCAATAGCGATCTGAGTTACAAGGGTGTTGTTTATAATGAAATGAAGGGAGCGATGAGCTCACCGGTTAGTCAACTATGGCAGACATTAACGCGCCATTTGTATCCGACTACTACCTATCACTTTAATAGTGGTGGAGATCCTGAGCATATCACCGGTTTAAGTTATGATGACTTAAAAGGCTTTTACAAAAAGCACTATCATCCAAGTAATGCTGTGTTTCTGACCTTTGGCGATATTCCAGCTTATGAGCACCATTGTCACTTTCAGGGTTACGCTTTATCCAGATTCTCTAAAGAAGATCACCGAATCAGAATCAACGATGAGCAACGCTATTGTGCACCGATTCGGATTCAGGAAAATTACCCCGTTGAAAAAGATGAGCCGACCGAACATAAGACGCACATTGTTGTCTCATGGTTGTTAGGTTACAGCTTTGATTTGGAACAAAACCTCGAAGCACATCTATTGGCTGATGTGTTGTTTGAGAACAGTGCTGCACCATTGCAGCGAGCATTAGAGGCTTCAAAGCTAGGGCATGCGCCATCACCCTTGTGTGGTTTGGAAGACTCTAACCGAGAAATGGCTTTTGCGTGTGGTTTAGAGGGAAGTGAACCGGGTAAAGAGGAAGAGCTAGAAGCAGAAATCTTCGCTGTGTTAGAGAAAGTTGCCCAAGAAGGTGTTGCTAAAGAACGTTTGGATGCGGTATTGCATCAGCTTGAGTTAAGTCAGCGAGAAATTGCGGGAGACAGTTACCCTTACGGTTTGCAGTTGATACTCGGCGCATTGCCTTCGATGTTGCACGGTGGCGACCCGGTCGCATTGCTAGACCTTGAGCCGGTGATTGAAAAGTTAAGAGAGCGCGTTAAAGACCCTGAATATTTCAAATCTTTGGTGAAAAAGCACTTATTGGATAACTCACACCGAGTCACTTTATCTCTTCGTCCGGATACTTCTTACGATGAGGTCAGAACAGCTCTGCTAACGAAGCAACTAGCTGAAATTAAGCAGAATCTGAACGAGGAAGAGAAGCAAAAGGTCATAGATCAGGCGGAAGCCTTGAAGCAGCGTCAGATCATGAAAGATGATGAATCGATCTTGCCTAAGGTTGGCATTCCAGACGTGCCCCTGCATTTACACTTCCCCAAAGGCGAACCAGCCAAAGTTTCGGATAATATTACTTGTTACCACCAAGGCACAAATGGCTTGGTCTATCAGCAGATTATTATTGATATGCCTGAGCTTAGCGAAGACTTGCAAGCACTCTTGCCGATTTATACTGCCGTGGTTACCGCTCTAGGTGCGGGCGAGAGCAGTTACCTGGAAATGCAGAATAAGCAGTCTGCTTTAACTGGTGGCCTGGGAGCGTACAGCTCCGTTAAGGGCGAAATTGACGACGTTCAAGATATCAAAGGAGTATTGGTATTTTCAGGGAAGGCGCTTAGTCGAAACTACGTCGCTTTGACAGAGATGCTTAAGGAAACGCTCGACAACGTTCGTTTCGATGAGCATGAACGTCTTCGCGAACTGGTGGCTCAGATGCGAGCGCGTCGTGAGCAAGGTGTAACCAGTAGCGGTCATGCCTTGGCGATGGGAGTTGCCTCTAGCAGAATGAGCCCTGGCTCGTACCTCGCTTATCAGCTAGGGGGAATGCAAGGCATTAAAGCCTTGAAGGCTTTAGATGAATCGCTATCAACTGAAAGTGGCGATATCGATAGTAAAGCCTTATCCAGCTTGGCTGAAGGTTTGGAAAGTATTCATAAGGCAGTTTTAGCACAGCCTCGTCAGTTCTTACTGGTCTCGGAGTCGGAAGTCTCTGATGAAATTGCAGGCTTTATTCATCAGTCCTATAAAGACTTTGAACCTGCTGCGAATAGTCATTTTTCTTTAACAGAGAGACGTGAAACCGTAAAAGAAGCTTGGCTAACGTCCACGCAAGTCAACTTCTGTGCCAAGGCTTATCCTACTGTCGCTGTCGGTCATGATGATGCACCAGCCTTGTCTGTATTGGGAGGCTTTTTAAGAAATGGCTATTTACATAGGACGATCAGAGAGCAAGGTGGTGCCTATGGCGGTGGTGCAGGGCAGGACTCAGGTTCGGCATCCTTCAGGTTTTTCTCTTATCGTGATCCTCGTCTAAGTGAAACACTTGATGACTTCGACGCTTCATTAGAATGGCTGCATATCGAGGAGCATGATGGAGAAGAGTTAGAGCAGGCTATTTTGGGAGTTGTATCGCAAATAGATAAACCAAGATCGCCAGCTGGTGAAGCAAAGGGTGATTACCATAACTTGTTGTTTGGTCGAACCCAGGAGCATCGCGAAGCATTTAGGGCGAAAGTTTTGTCGGTCACAATTGATGATCTGCAGCGTGTTGCCAAGACTTACCTGCAGCCAGACTTAGCGAGTGTTGCGGTGATTAGCCAGCAAAGTCAGCGAGATGCGCTTGAAGGACTGGGTTTAGAGATTAAAGAACTCTAAACGCTAAAAGCAGAAAAGTGCTAAACAGGTACTGCTAGCGTTATGGCTAGCAGCGTCGCTCAATACCCGATTGCACCATGATGCGGGTAGCAATTTCTTCAACCGAGTAATGTGTCGTATTCAAAAAGGGAATCCTTTCTCTGCGATACATTAGCTCAACCTCTTCAACTTCATAATTACATTGCTTTGCTGAAGAGTAACGCGAGTTAGCGCGTCGTTCATGGCGAATGGCGGCAAGCCTGTCAGGCTCAATAGTCAGGCCAAAAATCTTGTTTCTATGGGGGCGTAAAGAGGCGGGCAGCTTTTGGTCTTCGATATCTTCTTCGGTAATTGGATAGTTGGCCGCCTTAATGCCGTACTGCATTGCAAGATAGAGACAAGTAGGGGTTTTGCCACTGCGCGATACGCCGGTCAATATCACATCCGCTTGGTCATAGAGTTTGGTGCGAGCACCGTCGTCATTGTCGAGTGCGTAGTTAATAGCCTCTATTCTTTGGTCATAGCGGGTATTTTTAGTAATGCGTGTTCTACCTACCTGATAAGAAGAGCGAACGCCGAGCTCTTGTTCCAGCGGCCCTAGAAAAGCGGCGAAAATATCAATCATCAAGCTATTACTCTTTTTGATGATCTTTCTGATGCCATCATCAACGATGGTGTCGAAAATAATAGCTTTCGCGCCATTTAACTCCGCCGCAGCATTAATTTTCTCGACCGTTTCGAGGGCTTTTTCAATGCTATCAACGTAAGGAAGCGTGACTTTCTCGAATTCATGCTCTTCAAATCGTGTTAATAAACTGACGCCTAACGCTTCTGAGGTGATACCTGTGCCGTCTGAAATGAAAAAAGCAGTACGCTGATTACCCATAAAAAACCTTATTTTGAAGCCGAGGATTGATTCAAATAAGTTAGCATAAAGTGTTACAATTCACACCTGCTCGCGTTAGGTAAAGCGCATAATTATCAGTATTTCGCTAATGTACAGGAGAATAAGCCTTGCAGGACTACATTATTTGGTTTGATGAACTGGGTATGAACGATGTTGATCGAGTGGGGGGAAAGAATGCTTCACTCGGCGAGATGATCAGTCATCTATCTTCTGTAGGGGTAAGGGTGCCGGGCGGTTTTGCTACAACGGCTCAGGCATATTGGGACTTTCTATCAGAGAACGGCTTAAGTGAGCGTATCAATGCAGAGCTTGCTTCACTCGATGTAAAAGACGTTACAGCCTTGGCAGAAAGTGGTGCCAAAATTCGTGGCTGGGTGATGGAGGCTCCGTTTCAAGAGGCTCTCAATAGGGCGCTTGAAGATGCTTTCAAAAAGCTACAAGACGGAAATCAAAACTTGGCCGTTGCAGTTCGTTCTTCCGCCACTGCCGAAGATTTGCCTGAGGCTTCTTTTGCTGGTCAGCAAGAAACCTTCTTGAATGTTACCGGAATCGAACAAGTTAAAGCTCTGGTTAAAGAAGTTTTTGCTTCGCTTTATAACGATAGAGCGATCTCTTATCGTGTTCACCATGAGTTTGAGCATAGTGAAGTCGCATTGTCCGCTGGTATTCAAAAGATGGTGCGCAGTGAGACGGCGAGCTCCGGTGTTATGTTTACCCTCGATACCGAATCCGGCTTTAGAGATGTGGTGTTTATCACTTCCTCATATGGCTTGGGTGAAACTGTCGTGCAGGGTGCAGTGAACCCAGACGAATTTTATGTACATAAGCCCACTTATGAAGCTGGTCGCCCAGCAATTCTCAAGCGTAACTTGGGTAGCAAAGCGATCAAGATGGTCTATAGCCAGGATGATAGTGACTCACTGGTTGAAACCGTCAAGGTTGATATGGCACAGCGCAAACAGTTCTCACTGAGTGATGAAGAGCTCAATGAGCTGACCAAGCAAGCGCTGATTATCGAGAAACACTATGATCGCCCGATGGATATCGAGTGGGCAAAAGATGGTGATGACGGTGAGTTGTATATTGTTCAGGCGCGCCCTGAAACGGTTAAGAGTCGTTCTAGTACTGCTATTCTAGAACGCTACTTAATGAAAGAGACCGGAACCGTTGTCGTAGAAGGGCGCAGTATCGGTCACAAGATCGGTAGTGGCGCAGTGAAAGTCGTTGATGATATTGCTGACATGGATCAGGTTCAGGACGGTGATGTACTCGTTACAGACATGACTGATCCGGATTGGGAGCCGGTAATGAAGCGTGCTTCAGCTATCGTGACAGATCGTGGTGGCCGTACTTGCCATGCTGCGATTATTGCGCGTGAGCTCGGGATTCCTGCTGTTGTTGGTTGTGGTGATGCCAGTGATGTATTGCGCGATGGGCAAGAAGTAACCGTCTCTTGTGCAGAAGGTGATACCGGATTTATCTATGAAGGCTTACTCGACTTTGAGTTGAAAGAAAACTCTGTCGATTCGATGCCTGATATGGATTTGAAAATTATGATGAATGTCGGAAACCCTGATAGGGCTTTCGACTTCAGGGCACTGCCAAATGAAGGTGTTGGTCTGGCTCGTCTAGAGTTTATTATCAACCGAATGATTGGTGTGCACCCTAAGGCCTTGCTGAACTTTGACACCTTGCCGCCTGACCTTAAGCAAACAGTCGAGCAGCGTATCAGTGGATATGCCTCTCCGGTTGATTTCTATATCGATAAGCTGGTTGAAGGTATTTCGACACTGGCTGCGGCGTTCTACCCAAAACGTGTGATTGTTCGTTTGTCAGACTTTAAGTCTAACGAATACGCCAACCTTATCGGTGGCACATTATATGAACCAGACGAAGAAAACCCGATGCTCGGCTTCCGTGGTGCATCGCGCTATATTTCTGAAACCTTCCGTGACTGTTTCTATTTAGAATGTGAAGCGCTTAAGCGTGTACGCGATGTAATGGGCCTGACCAATGTTGAAGTTATGGTGCCTTTTGTCAGAACAGTTGGCGAGGCCAAGCACGTGGTAGAATTACTGGCCGAGAAAGGCCTAAAGCGTGGTGAGAACGACCTGAAAGTCATTATGATGTGTGAGCTGCCTGCAAATGCTATTTTGGCAGATCAGTTCCTGGAGCACTTCGATGGTTTCTCAATTGGTTCCAATGATTTAACTCAGTTAACACTCGGTATCGATAGAGATTCTGGAATCATTGCTCACTTGTTTGATGAACGTAACGAGGCGATTAAAGCACTACTGGAAAATGCTATTAGCGCTTGCAAGCGAGCAAACAAATACGTTGGTATTTGTGGGCAAGGCCCCTCAGACCATCCTGACTTAGCGCGTTGGTTAATGGAGCAGGATATCGATAGTATTTCACTAAATCCCGATTCGGTGCTTGATACCTGGTTCTATCTAGCTGATAACAGCTAAAGTCCTGATCAGAGTATTGTTGTTTATGCTACCAGTGCTTCGAAATGCACTCATACTGATTGGCGGGTTGCTGCTTGTCAGTATGAGGGTGTTTGCAGGTCAAGGCCTTAATGATGAAGGAGCCTCGAATGTGGAGCCTAAGAAAACTCTGCGTTTGGCAGGCCCGCCTTGGGAGCCGTTTCTGTATGAACAGCAGCCGCGCAAAGGATTGGCAACAGAGATTGTAATAGAAGCTTTCGAGCGTGCAGGCTACTCCGTTGAAGTCTCAATTAAGCCTTGGCGAAGAGTATTAGCAGAAGCCGAAAAAGGCATGGTTGATGTATTGATCGGCTTATGGTTTAACGAGCAAAGAGCGAGCAATTTTCTTTATTCCGACCCTTACTATGTTAATCAAATTAGCTTTATTTCTGATCAGAGCGAAGTGATTTCATATCAGAAATTGGATGATCTAAAAGGTTTAAAAATAGGAGTAAGAAAGGGGGCGAGTTTTGGTCATAATTTCGACAATGCTGCAGGGCTGAATAAAACCCCAATGGTAAACGCCTTAAGCATGTTAAAGATGCTGGCACTGGGGCGGATAGATATCGGCATTGGTGATCATTTGATTTTGAGTCGCTTGATGCAGAAAAATAAGATGCTTAACGAACAGCTTAAATTTGTAGAGCCCGCTTATACTGAGCGTGAGCTTCACATGGCGATTGTTAAGTCTTTAGCTGATCATCAGGCAATTGTCTCTGCATTTAATCATCACTTGCGAAAGATGAAGCAGCAGGGAAGAGTTAAAGAAATTATTAAGACCTACAGCCCTTAAACTCTTTACCACTCCCCCGTATTCGTCATTGATACCCAAGGCTCTTCAGGTGCAAGGTTATCGCCCTTTTGTAGAAGTTCGATTGATATGCCATCGGGTGAACGAATAAAGGCCATGTAGCCGTCTCTCGGAGGCCGGTTGATCGTTAATCCTTGTGACTGTAGTTTTTCACATAGCTCATAGATATTGTCGACAGAAAAAGCCAGGTGCCCGAAATTCCTACCGCCGGTGTAGTCTTCAGTGTCCCAATTGTATGTTAGTTCCAGGCAAGGGGCTTTGATAATTCTCGCTTCATCAGCATCGTCCGGTGCCGCAAGAAATACTAGTGTGAATCGGCCTTTCTCGCTGTCTTTGCGACTAATCTCAACGAGCCCTAGTTTATTGCAATAGAAGTCCAGAGAGGCTTCTAGGTCCTTGACACGAACCATAGTATGTAGGTATTTCATTTTTTAACTCCCGGCCTTTAAGTATCTGGTCTTAATCAAGTAAATCTGCAACATGCTCAGGGATCTCACGTGGTTCGCGGAAAATATCACTGACATGCACACCGTAAGTGCCCCGTTTTCGGTCTTCGAAAAACGTCTTCAAACTGCGTTTAACTGTTGGGAAAGCGATTTCATCCCAGGGGATATCTTGTTCGTCGAAGAGTTTTACTTCTAGGCTTTCTTGACCTGCAGCGTAGCTCTCCTGTTTTAGTTCAGCGAGAAAAAAGATATGTACCTGATCAATCTGCGGGACGCTGATCATAGTAAATAAGCCTTTTAGGTTTACCTTCGCTTCTGCTTCTTCCCAGGTCTCACGCATAGCGGCTTCTTCTGTCGTTTCCTGGTTTTCCATAAAACCCGCTGGCAGAGTCCAATAGCCTAAACGGGGTTCGATGGCGCGCTTGCATAATAATACCTTATCGCCCCAAGTGGGAATGGTGCCGGCAACAATATTCGGGTTCTGGTAATGGATATGTTCACAGCCTAAGCAGACGTAACGCTGTCGGTTATCATCTTCAGGAATCTTTTTCTCAACATCGTCGCCACAATGACTGCAGAATTTCATAGGTTTCTCACCAGTGATTTTTATTGAGGGGGCAGTATGCTAAAGTTTGGCTTAGTAAACAACTTGAGATCTTTATCTGAGTGAGCTTTTTTACTAGATCTGTCAACGAGCTCCTTATTCGCCACTTAAGTTTTGGAACCTCTAATCCCCAATGCAAATAATTAATTTACTGAGAGCGCGAATCGAGCAGCATCAGCCAAAAAATATTGTCGAAGAGTTACCCGAGGCAGGTATTCTAGTTCCCTTAACCCGCGAACCAGAGCCTCAGATTATTTTCACGCGCCGGGCGCAACATATGAATACACATAAAGGGCAGGTAGCCTTTCCGGGGGGGAAGTATGATGAGGAAGATACAACACTTGTTAATACTGCACTTCGAGAGTGTCATGAAGAGATTGGCGTCCACCCTGAACAAGTTGAGCTGCTAGGGCCTTTGAGTCAGGTGATATCCCTGCACGGTATTCGTGTTTCGCCTTTTGTCGGCCTGGTGGAGCCAGAGATAGAATTAAAGCCAAATCTAGATGAACTAGACAGTATTTTCAAAGTGCCGGTGAGTTTCTTTTTAAATGAAGAACCCGTGCGTCGTGATAGAATGACCTACAAAGGTCTGGCATTCTCTGTGCCAAGCTATGATTACCACCATCAGGGCGAGCGTTATGAAATTTGGGGCTTGTCTGCCGTGGTGCTTGTTGAACTGATGAATATTGCATTTGATGCGAACATAACAATTTTTGACGGTGAAGGTAAATGATCTACTCCTTGGGAAGCAAAAAACCAAAATTTATTGGTGACGCAGCGTTTGTTGCGCCAAACGCATCATTAATTGGCGATATCGAAGTCCATGAGGGTGCTAGCATCTGGTTTAATGTGGTGATTCGTGCGGATAACGATAAAGTTATCATTGGTGAAAATAGCAATATTCAAGACGGTTCTGTTCTTCATATTGACCCGGGCTTTCCCTTACAAATAGAGAAAAATGTGACGATTGGCCACAAGGTCATGTTGCACGGTTGCCATATCGGAGAGAATTCCTTGATTGGTATTAATGCCGTTGTACTGAATGGCGCGAAAATTGGTAAGAATTGTTTGATTGGCGCGAACGCCTTGATACCTGAAAATATGGTCGTGCCGGATGGCTCGATGGTGCTGGGTAGTCCTGGCAAGGTGAAACGTGCTTTAAGTGAGCAGGAGATTCAAATGCTCAGTCTAAGTGCAGCGCACTATGTTCAAAACGGTCAGCGCTATGAATCAGGGTTGATTCTGGAGGACTAAGTGTTTGCCTGTTAAGATCGACGTTTCACATTTTATGTTTTTATTAGAAAGTAGTTGCCGAATAGTCGTTAGCGAAGAGTAGTTGTATGCCAGAAGAAATGAATGAAGTCCCGTCTCCATGTGTCAGTATTTGTGCACTTGATGTAAATGATGTCTGTGTGGGTTGTCACCGCACGGGTGACGAAATATCCCGCTGGTGGGGCATGGACAATACTGAAAAGAAAAAAATACTAGAGCTCGCTAAAGAGCGCGAACAGAAATCCTATATCTAGATTTATCCTAACAACTGACAACAGGTTTATCAAAATGACTAGCATTGGCACGCCCTTATCGCCTACGGCAACAAAGGTATTATTTTGCGGCTCTGGTGAGCTGGGCAAAGAAGTGGTTATCGAATTACAGCGCTTTGGTGTCGAAGTGATTGCTGTGGACAGGTATGCCAATGCACCGGCGATGCAAGTCGCACATCGCAGTTACG
>NZ_LWGG01000036.1:0-1016 GCF_001635365.1 Oleiphilus sp. HI0128
CCTTTTGCGAGCATTTGTGTGCCAATCAACAAGCAAGGCTCTCCCTTATTGATTTGCTCGACTAGCTCAGTCATTTGTTTTTGGTTCTTTATGCTGTCTCTGTCAACACGCACCACGCTGGCGCTCGGGAATTGTGCCTGCAGTCCAAACTCTAGTCTTTCGGTGCCTGCGCCAAGTGGTGTCAGACTTGGGTGGTTGCATTCATGACAGGCTCTTGGAATGATTTCTTTATGATTGCAGTGATGGCAATGTAGCTGAGGTGGGCGACTATGAACAGTAAGGCGTGCATCACAGTGAGGGCACTGGGCGAGCCAACCGCAGCTATTACACATTAGTGTTGGTGAAAAGCCTCTGCGGTTTTGGAATATGATTACTTGGTTGCCTTGAGCAAGCTCTTCTCCGATTCGCTGCTTCAAGGGGCGAGAACAACCATTCTCCAGAGGACGGCTGCGGATATCGATTAGAAACATTTCCGGTGTTTGGCCTGCGCCGGCGCGTTCTTGCATTAAAGCTAGCTGATAGCGACCTAGCTTAACGTTATAGAGGCTTTCAAGTGATGGTGTTGCACTTCCTAGCACCACTTTGCATTGTTCAATCTGTCCGCGTTTGACTGATAGATCTCGTGCTGAATATTTGAAATTATCAATCTGCTTGTAGGAGGGGTCATGCTCTTCATCTACGATAATTATTCCGAGCTCTTTGAAGGGAGTAAAAATTGCTGAACGGGTGCCGATGATGACGCGTGCAATGCCTTCTTTTGCTAAAAACCAGCTAGTATATTTCTCTTTATGGCTCATGCCAGAGTGAATGACGCCAATAGGTGTGCTCAGCTGACTCTGGAACCTGAGTAGCGTTTGTGGGCTGAGGTTAATTTCTGGGATGAGAATGAGGGCCTGTTTACCTTGTTCAAGCTGTTTCTTTACGCATTCGATATAAACTTCAGTTTTGCCGCTGCCCGTTACACCCTGAAGTAGGGTTGCATTGATAGTTGCATCGGCGTTAAGAATTGTCTCAAC
>NZ_LWGG01000037.1:0-864 GCF_001635365.1 Oleiphilus sp. HI0128
GTAGCCACCGCCAAAAATTAAGACTTCGCGAATATTATTGCCCATCTTAATTTTTGTTTTCACGGGTTTAGACCAAGTCTGGCCTAATTCTTCGTAGCCATTTGTGCCACCCGGGCCGCCTTTGATTTCCCATAGGAATTGTGGAGAGTTACGATCAGAAGCGTCAAGCGCATAATAATTACTCCCGCCTCTACGCATGCCCGTGTACACATAGACAAAGTCATCGGCATCGTAAAGGTCGAGGTCGTTATTGCTGTCGTGTGACCAAACGGATACCGAACCATCTAGCCCATAGATATGAGAAACAGACTGAGAATTTTCCATCAGCTCTGCTTGGTTGCTTAGTAGCTCGTCAGGCATAAAGGCAAAGTATTCTTCCCCTTCACCTTGACCATAAGTGCTGCTCGTGCCCGAGCGACCATTGATAGCATGAAGGAAGCCTTGGTTATCGCCAAAAAATATAGTCGTATCAGGGTCATCATCGCTACCCCCGTAAATGACAACAACGGGAGATGAATGCAAAGGGTCGGCTAAACGGTGGCGAGTATCAGTTTGACTACCATCACCATCCGAGTCAAATACATCTAGGTCGCGAACCCAGTTGAGTAGCTGTTGACGTTCTGCATCAGTGGCTGAGCTGATATTTAGCATGTCTTTGGTTATGGCTGTATTGTCAGAAGATATTTTGTTCTCAGCGCTTGTTAGGTTTTTGGAACCGCCCAAATAAGTGAACATATTGCGGTCGGCTTCGTTATTGGGCAAGTTTTCTGCTGCACCCCCGAGTTGAATATCGTTTGCATCGATCTCTTTTGACCACCAGCTCCATGCACCGGGGTCGGTTTCTGTATTGCTACGACCTTTAAA
>NZ_LWGG01000038.1:0-920 GCF_001635365.1 Oleiphilus sp. HI0128
ATGATCATTATGATGTGATTGTTATTGGTTCCGGAATAGGTGGCCTGGCAAATGCGGCCTTACTCTCAAAGTTGGGAAAGAAGGTTTGTGTGCTAGAACAGCACTATACCGCAGGTGGCTACACGCACGCCTATGAGCGCAATGGTTATGAGTGGGATGTTGGTGTTCATTATATTGGTGAGGTTCATAAGCCTTGGACGGTGCTGCGCCGTTTGTTTGATGTGATCACAGATGGTCAGCTCAAATGGGAAGAGATGGACCCGCTTTTCGATCAAGTGATTATAGGCGGTAAAGAGTATAACTACCTAGCGGGAAAAGACGCTTTCAAAGACGAGATGAAGAAGAATTTTCCATCAGAGACTGAAGCTATCGATAAGTATGTGGAGCTTCTATATAGGGTAAGCTCTCTTGTGCCAAAATTCTTTGCCGGACAGGCAATGCCCAGAATGGCAGGTTTGCTCTATAACCGCGTTCGCCATAAATTTCTTCCGGATTATTTCTATAAAACAACTTACGAGGTGCTGAAAGAGCTTACTGATAACGAAGAACTTATCGGCGTCTTAACCGCTCAGTGGGGGGATTATGGTTTACCTCCTAAGAAAGCATCATTCATGATGCATGCGATGGTGGCGAAGCATTACTTGAATGGTGGTAGTTACCCGGTTGGGGGGGCAGCAAAAATTGCAGAGACAATTATTCCAGTGATTCAGCGTTCAGGAGGAAATGTCTTTACCTATGCTGGTGTGGATGAAATTCTCATCAAAAACAATAAAGCTTATGGCGTAAGGCTGAAGAAAGGTCAGGAAATTACGGCTGATGCAGTGGTAAGTTGCGCTGGTTTATATCCCACGGTGAATAAATTGCTGCCAGAGTCGGCTATCAAAAAGCATAAACTGAATAAGTTGTTAGAAAGAGTGGAG
>NZ_LWGG01000039.1:0-695 GCF_001635365.1 Oleiphilus sp. HI0128
AAAGAAACGACCTTGATTAACGAGATAGTCGTCGGGTAAATACTTATTCACGATCATCAGATCCCCGCCACATAAAAGGCCTCAGTAATAAGGGCATCGTCATAGTCGTGAACAACCGTCAACCGTGGCAAGAAGTCCATTAGAAGAATGTCTAGGGTCGCTCGACAGATTTCCATGGTTAGTTGTGACTCTTCCTCTTGGCAGAATTGATCACAATAAACACGCCAGATGTCGCTAGCCATATTGACGAATCGCCAGCCTTGTTCGACTGCTCGGGGTAGAAAGTACGCGGTAAAGCTGGGTCCATTGTCGGGGTAGGTAAAGGAATCATATTGAGTCAGTATCTCCCTGAGTGCTGACTCAGACTGCACGCCGTAAAACGATGTGTGTTGACGAAAGAAGCGCCCGTATATATGGTCATTTGTCGATTGGTGAATTTGATCTAAGAGTTGATTAGACTCATTCTGATTACCCACGAACACCGACATTAGTCGGATTCTAGCGGTTTCAAATGCATCAAAAATCTCAGAAAACGCGTACAGTTGATCCAGACTTAATCGCTGCATTTCATCGACAATCAGAACGATCTGATAAGTTTGATAANGGCTAACTAAATCCAAGGCATGTTGTACGAAGCGTGCGGCCNAAACATCCGATGAGTCGGATTTCGATACAGGCACATTGACGCTCAAGCA
>NZ_LWGG01000040.1:0-1210 GCF_001635365.1 Oleiphilus sp. HI0128
CGCTCGCTTACTTCGCCCTGAACTCTTGCATATGACCTTACAGTTTATTGGTGAAGCAGAGCCTAAGGTGGTCAGCCAAGCACTGCAGAATATCCAATTCAATGCCTTTAGTACTCACTTCACTCAAACCGGAGTCTTTTCCCCTAAAAAGAGTAAGAACATTTTATGGCTCGGGCTCGCCCTGAATGATGACTTAGCTCGGCTGCAAAAAATGATTAGCCACTCACTACGCGAAGCGGGCATCAAAATCGACTCCCGTCTGTTCACCCCACATATCACGTTGGCGCACTGTAAGCACAGTATGGATAAGGCCTATATCGACGCATTCGTCAATCAAGAGCCCATCGCCTGGCCTTACCAGATTAATCAATTTCACCTATATCGTAGCCATAATAAAGGCGGGCAACTGCACTATGACATTATAGAGAGCTACTAGGTTTAAACCTCTGTATCGCTCAAACATACCGCGTAACGTATCTGTTCCCAGTCATAGCCCTCACCCAAGGCCTCGAATACTGGTTTGATTCGTTCAGGCTTGTTCAAGCTTAGCCATTGTGCCTGAATACCCGCTATTTGTTCTGGCGATATCATCGTACTGACATCAACGTCTTCCCCATGAAAAGCCAGACGATATATATGGCTAATTATCGTAGACTTACTTAAACCTCTCGTTTTGGCGATCTCATTGGGTGACTGCCCTTGCTGATAGAGCGAAAAGGTCTCTCGATGCGTATCGCCTAGTTTCGCCATAGTAAAGTCACTACGCGCAGGTTTAGGCGGCAACTTTTTCCGCACAGGCCCATCAATAAGTAAGCGATCACTCTCATCAACCAATCTGGATATTAAGGCAACGAAGGGTTCACCATACTTCTCACACTTATGATCCCCCACACCGCTGACCGTCAAGAAGGCGGCTAAGTTCCCAGGCTTAAGCCGAGACATATCTTTTAAGCTTGCATCTGAAAAAACGGTATAGCCCTGAACTTTATCCTTCTGCGAAATTTCTTTTCTGAGCCCTTTTAATGCCTCAAACAAAAGATGCTCAGCCTCGCTAAGATCGGCGTGCTTGTTCACTTTTTTCTCAACCTGATTGATTTTTGAATCTACAGGCTCACATAGCTGAACTGTCTTATCTCCTTTCAAAACAGCCATCGATAAGTCCGTCAGATGCAGTGTACTGCCTTGAGAAAAGTCGAGTGATAGATAGCCG
>NZ_LWGG01000041.1:0-645 GCF_001635365.1 Oleiphilus sp. HI0128
GCTGAAAAAAATCAATGAGCTACCAGACCGAGTAACCAGAAAACTATTTAAGCTCTCTGACAGTCACGATCTGAATTACCACTTTGATCAATTAAAAACGAGTAGATGGTTTGAACCTCAACAAATAAAGACAAGCACAAACGGTACGGAGATTCGTGAAAAATACCGCGTTGGCAAATGCAGCCTTGTTGGCGGAGATTTTCCGTTGCCACCCAAGATCTTCGTTGAAGGTGACCAACTGTATGTTCTTTCTGACACGCATATTTGGAGACTCTATGCCGATTCATTTGGGGCGACACTCATTCCCAGCGATAATCTACAACCTGAAGACCTAAAACAAATAGATCAACAGATAAGTTACAACCCAAAACTCATATCGCTCGGCCGTTTCAGCGACCTTACAGATATCAATTCGGTCGCACAACTTGACGATACACTCGTATTTACCTCGCCGGAGACTTTCTCAGTCATCATTACTGAGTGTTCGGGATCTGCGGTCTTGAATACAAGTAAAGGTCGCTCATCATGATAACCGACGAGTCGCTTTTAGAGCGTTGGCAGTCATCCTGGAGTGAAGCGCTTGCTTTGTGGAGTCGCTATACACAATTAAGAAACCCACTTTTATGTGAGACGCATCTAGAAGCT
>NZ_LWGG01000042.1:0-1102 GCF_001635365.1 Oleiphilus sp. HI0128
GAATATTCGTGTCGGTGATGAAGTTGCGACAAAAAAAGGTAATGTTTTAATTGAGTTTGCAGACAGCTCAACCATTCGCTTGGAAGAAAATTCCAACCTGGTCTTCAATAAACTGTCCCACTTTGGCAAGACTGGCATGGTTGATACGCGACTAAGGCTCAAGAGAGGCTCACTGTCCACTGAGGTTACACCCTTGGTTAAAGGATCTCGCTACGAGATTACCACCCCATCGGCGGTAGCAGCCGTGCGCGGAACTGAATTTCGTTTGAGTACCCAGGGTAATGAAACACAGCTGGAAGTTATTGAAGGTGAAGTCTCTTTTGCTGGTGAACATGGGACGACTCAAGTTTTTGCAGGCAACGGTGCGCGCATCAAAAAAGGTAGCGCGATTATTGAGCAGACAAAGTTAGCT
This sequence comes from Oleiphilus sp. HI0128, assembly GCF_001635365.1. Lineage (NCBI taxonomy): Bacteria > Pseudomonadati > Pseudomonadota > Gammaproteobacteria > Oceanospirillales > Oleiphilaceae > Oleiphilus > Oleiphilus sp. HI0128. The sequence continues at coordinate 413 of NZ_LWGG01000042.1, forward strand.
GACGCCCCCAAAGCACTATTTGCAGAGAGAGTTGTAGACGACCTTCCTTCAACTCTGTCTTGGGAAGAACAAAAAAGCGCCGAAGCTTATCGAGTTCAACTCACTGACAATAAGCAAAATGGAAAACTTGTTAAGCAAGGGAAAATACAAAAGCCTGAACTTGAGTTGGAACATATTGAGAATGGTGAGTATGACGTTTCCATGCGCGCCATTGACGCTAATGGTTTTGAGGGTGTCGACTCCGTTACACGCATAGCAGTGGACATTGGCACAGAGCAAGCAAAACTCATTGCGCCGCTTGCCAAAAGCATACTTGATAGTACCAAACCTACATTTAGCTGGAACTTTGTTAAACCGGATACGCTCGGAAAACTACAGATTTCCAAAGACAAAGGTTTCAACCTGCTAATCAGCCAAACAGACTTTGATGCAGCGCAGCAGATTGCACCAAGGAAAGCATTGATGCCCGGCTCATACTATTGGCGCGTAGTATCGCTTGCAGATGACGGCGAAACAGCGAATAGCGAAGTGCGTAACTTTTCTGTCCGCGGTATATTGAAACCCGTGAAGATTCTAAGTGTTAACTATATCGACAGCCAAGTTGGCCTGTTCTGGAATAAAGTAGACAATACCCAAGCCTACATATTGCAGGTGTCTGATAGCAAAAGCTTCGAAAACATTCTGAAAGAA
>NZ_LWGG01000043.1:0-1312 GCF_001635365.1 Oleiphilus sp. HI0128
CTGCATACCTATCACGTTAATCGCAACATTCCCGGATACGTAGCTCTTGTTATCAGCCACTTGCGCTAAGACAATTTTGTAGTCAAAACGCCTATCCGTTGCACCTAGCTGAATCTCGGCTTTCTGTACTTGTAAGCCTCGCGAGTTATCTGAAGGCGCCATAATATTTTGATAAAATGACAAGTCCTTTTCTAACTGCGACACGCGAGCCTTGTAATCCCTGATCGTCTCCTGAATTTCCTGCTTTGCCAGGTCATCAATCGTCCGACCGCTTTCAAGGTTTGCGACTTGCTGCCGTAAAGCGACTTCTTCCTCTTTTAAAGCAGCATACTCTTGTGCAACTTTTGCTAATTCTTGAACGACCTTTTCGTGTGCCTGTTTTATTTGGTAATCGCCCAAAAGAAAACTTAGGACGCCCATGACCAAAATGCCAATTGCAAAAATCACCCGCCGTTTTAATTTAATACCTGGCTTGTGCTTAACTACAATCAGACGATCTTCAGCTTTCCGTTTTACCATTCTAGTACAATCTCACCTAGGTGTTAGGGCATCAATGCCACTTGCTGTAAGCCCATCATCTCATCAAAACCAAACATAAGATTCATGTTCTGAATCGCCTGGCCAGAAGAGCCTTTTACCAGGTTATCAATAACCGACAATACAATAATTGTATTACTGCCAGGTTGCTGGTGCAGTGCAATTCGGCACATATTCGACCCCTTAACGGAACGGGTTTCTGGCAAAGAGCCTAGCGGCATCACATCGACAAAAGGCTCATCCTTATAGCGCTCTTCATAGATAGCTTGAGCCTGCTCCAGACTTAATTCAGCATCAGGCTTAGGTTGTATATACAAAGTCGCTTCGATCCCTCTAATCATGGGCACGAGATGAGGAACAAAGGTCACATTAACAGGCGATCCGTTTGCTTCACTCAAAATTTGCTGGATCTCGGGTAAATGGCGATGCCCGGAAACACCGTAAGCTTTAAAGCTATCAGCGCATTCCGATAACAGCATACCAACTTTAGCTGCACGCCCAGCACCACTGGTGCCTGTTTTAGCATCTGCAATGAGACGATCCGCCTGGACTAAGCCTTGCTCAACTAAAGGTAAAAAGCCCAACTGAATAACCGTAGGAAAACACCCAGGGCAAGCAACTAATTTGGCATCTTTAATTTGTTCACGATAGATTTCAGGCAGGCCATATGCAGCCTGAGGAATTAATTCAGGGCAGGCATGCTTCTGGTCATACCAACTTTCCCATACATCTACATCTTTCAAACGAAAGTCACCTGAAAGATCAATGGTACGCA
>NZ_LWGG01000044.1:0-1367 GCF_001635365.1 Oleiphilus sp. HI0128
GAAAAAGTGGCGGCAATAAATTTAGTGTTGTTGCAGATCAGCGCAGCAATCGGCTTATCCTTCGAGGCGATGAGGCATTCCGGGAGAAAATGCGAGAGTTGATAGCCAAACTGGATCAACCTTCATCCACGGGTGGTAAAACCAAGGTAGTCCGACTTAAACATGCGGATGCTGGAGAGTTAGCTGAGTTGTTAAAGGGGCTAATGGGCGATATTAGTAGTGAGGGTGCTAAGGGTAAGGGTAAAAGCCAATCTTCAGAAGCGAGTGTTTATGCTGATGAAGGTTTGAATGCGCTGGTTATTAGAGCAGAACCTTCAGTGATTCAGGAGCTCGATGGTGTCATTGAGCAACTTGATGTTCGCCGAGCTCAGGTACTGATCGAGGCTGCGATAGTTGAAATTAAAGATGACCTGAATGACAAACTTGGTATTCAGTGGGCCTTGTATGATCAGGGTGCATCGGTTCCAGGTGTATTTACAAACTTCTCTGATGCGGGAATTGCGACGGCGAATGTATTGTCAGCGTTGATCGCGCAAGATAGCAGTGATGATGGTGATCTTAACGTCTCAGGTATTGGTGCGAGTGATGGTATTACCGCAGGTTTTGGGCGAACAAGTGAAAGTGGTGTAAGCTGGGGTGGCCTGATCCAGGCGCTTGAAGGTGATGCTAGCGCAAATGTTCTTTCTACACCTAAAGTGATAACCATGGATAATCAGGAGTCATCTATCATTGTTGGTGAGAATGTTCCAATTATCACAGGTCAGTCTACTTCTTCCGGTGCTGGAACGTCGGACCCGTTTACTACGATTGAGCGTCAGGATGTCGGTGTTAAGTTGATTGTGACGCCAAGTATCAGTGATGGCAATTTAGTTCGTTTGGAAATTGAACAGGAAATATCAGGCGTTTCTCCGTCAACGGCTGGAGCCGATATTATTACCTCGAAACGTCAGATTAAGACGAATGTTCTGGCTGATGATGGCGAGACTATTGTTCTGGGCGGCCTAATTCGTGATGACGAAACTTACCAAGAAAGCAAGGTTCCATTGCTGGGTGATATTCCCTGGTTAGGTGCTTTATTTAGAAGTACTCAGAAGGTTGTAAATAAGCAGAACTTGGTGGTATTCCTAAAACCAACGATTTTACGTGATAAAGCGGCCAATAAGGCTGTTGCCGTTGAGAAGTTTGATCAGCTATGGAATTTGAACTTGGCGATCAAGGAAAGCAATGGTGAAGATACTGAAGATTTAGTTAAACCTCAGCTTGATAGCGTATACCAAGGCATGCAGGTTAAGTAAAAGCCTTCAAAGGCTGAGTATTTATTTTCTTGAATAAAAAAGGGAGAGTCAGAGACTCTCCCTTTTTTGTTT
>NZ_LWGG01000045.1:0-1224 GCF_001635365.1 Oleiphilus sp. HI0128
TTAAAAATCAACAACCGGAAATGGTCTTTAAAGGGTTGGAAACGGTTCGCACTGATTGGACAGACGTGGCGAGAGACTTTCAAAAGAATCTTTACCAAATCGTCTTTGATGATCGCGACCCAAGCCAATTTATCAAAGACACCGTGGCGGCCACACTGAATGGAGAACGGGATAATCAGCTGGTTTATCGAAAACGCCTTAGAAGACCGCTCAGAGAGTACGTTAAAAACGTTCCACCCCATGCTCGATCTGCCAAAATAGCCGACGAAAAGAACAAAGCGCTTGGCAAGCCACTACAGTATCAACACAAAGGCTGGATCAACTATATCATCACCCTGAACGGGCCTGAGCCTTTGGACTATCTTGAATCAGACATTGATTACCAACACTACATTGAGAAACAGCTAAAGCCCATCGCGGAAGGCATTCTGCCCTTTATCGGGATGGACTTTGATCGCCTAATAGATAATCAAATGGCCTTATTCTAGGGAACCTAGAAGTAAGTTCCTTAAGGCTCAATGATATTAAAGACACCTCTCGGCTTCTCAAACAACCTGAAGAAACTCACTAAATCCAGCTTACTACCCTCCACCGTCAAATCATCCGAGAACAGGGTTTCTTTGATCCCAGCCTGATCAGTGGCCATTTTGAGAAATAACTCATGAGTCACCTTAAGTGTGGCATCCGCATCACTGACAGGTTCAATTTGTTCAAAATGCAGAACGGCATTTTCAATCCACAAATAGAAATTTACCTGCCTGTCAGTGAAGGTGATATTGATCTTATGATGGCTATCAAAAGCTTCCGGGCCAATTAAACGGGCAGCCATTGATATAAAGAAGTTCTCAAGAGGTGCCTCTCTCAGAACCCCCTCCATCATTGCCACATCAACGCCTTTATCCGGGCCACCATGTCTCAGCTCATAAGCCCCCGTAAGATAATTATCTCGCCAAGGCGCTGATTCCGATTGGTATCCCAATTGATCATAAGCTTTAGCAAGGAGCTCTCGGGCCTTATCGTTGCCAGGGTCAGCAAAGACCAATTTATTCAAAAGTTCGGCTACCCAACGATATTCACCCTGGTCAAAAGCCGATTGAGCAGCAAGTAGAACCCTCTCAGCCCCTCCCATTAAGGCTATGTATTTATCCGCAGATTCTTCCGGAGGAAGCGGATTAAGATTCGCAGGGTTTCCGTCATACCAGCCTAAATACCACTGATAAACCG
>NZ_LWGG01000046.1:0-6018 GCF_001635365.1 Oleiphilus sp. HI0128
GAATTCATTAACTGAACGCTGCATATATGCCCCTATACCTTATGTTGTATCCGATGAGATTACTTAGAGTAAAGCTCAACAATTAGATTCTCGTTGATGTCCGAAGGTAGCTCTGAACGCTCAGGAACAGCTTTAAAAGTTCCTGTGAGTTTATTGGTATCTACGTCGATCCACTCAACTGCCCCGCGATTAGCTGCTAACTCAACAGCGTTTTTAACACGCAATTGGTTCTTAGCTTTTTCGCGAACAGCAACAACATCACCAGCTTTAACTTGGTAAGATGCGATATTCACTACCTGATCGTTAACAACGATTGCCTTGTGGGATACAAGCTGACGTGATTCTGCGCGAGTAGAACCGTAGCCCATACGATATACAACATTATCAAGGCGTTGTTCCAGCAACTGAAGCAAGTTTTCACCTGTAGCGCCTTTACGGCGTGCAGCTTCTTTATAGTAGCCACGAAACTGTTTTTCAAGAACACCGTATAGACGGCGAACTTTCTGCTTCTCTCGTAACTGGGTACCGTATTCAGACAAACGTCCGCGACGAGCACCGTGCATACCTGGAGCAGTTTCTAAGTTACACTTTGAATCTAGCGCTTTAGCGCCACTTTTCAAAAATAAGTCAGTACCTTCACGGCGTGACAGTTTACATTTTGGTCCAATATAACGAGCCATTTGCTAATCCTCTAAACGCGACGTTTCTTAGGTGGGCGACAACCATTGTGTGGAATAGGTGTCACATCCGTGATATTTGTGATTTTATAACCACAAGCGTTTAAAGCGCGAACAGCGGACTCGCGTCCTGGTCCAGGACCCTTAACTTGAACTTCTAAGTTCTTAAGGCCGTATTCAGCAGCCGCATTACCGGCTCTTTCAGCTGCTACCTGCGCAGCAAAAGGTGTACTTTTTCGCGAACCACGGAAACCTGATCCACCAGCAGTTGCCCAAGATAGAGCGTTGCCTTGGCGGTCAGTAATGGTAACGATAGTATTGTTGAATGATGCATGGATATGAGCCATACCATCAACAACAGTCTTTTTCACCTTTTTACGGGTACGTGTACCTGGCTTTGCCATTACGAATTCCTATTATTTACGAATTGGTTTACGAGGGCCCTTACGGGTACGTGCGTTCGTTTTGCTTCGCTGACCGCGCACAGGCAAGCTGTGACGATGACGAAGACCACGATAACAACCCAGGTCCTTCAACCGTTTAATATTCATTTGAAGTTCACGACGCAAATCGCCTTCTACGGTCAAGTTATTGACCTCAGAACGCAATATTTCTAACTGCTCTTCAGATAGCGTGCTAACTTTAGCAGTACGGGCTATACCCGTTGCATCGCATATTTTTTGTGCAGTAGTTCTGCCTACACCAAAGATGTAAGTCAGAGAAATTACTGCGTGTTTATTGTCGGGTATATTGACACCGGCTATACGTGCCATCCATCTTACTCCGCTTAATTGGTAGCTAAATTGAGCAAATGCTCTACGCTACTGTTTAGTTACCGTCTGATAAAAAGGGCGCAAATCATACAGCCTGATTAAATATAAATCAAGCTATATGCAGCACACTTTTCATACAACACCAATTAACCTTGGCGTTGCTTATGACGAGGCTCTTGACAAATAACTCTTACAGAGCCATTTCTTCTAATAATTTTACAGTTACGGCAGATTTTCTTTACCGAAGCACGAACTTTCATATGCTACTCCAAAAACTAAATTTTCAACTCTTCGCGATTAACGCTGCATCCCACCATTACCGTAACCTTTAAGGTTCGATTTTTTCATCAGTGACTCATATTGATGGGACATTAAATGAGACTGAACTTGCGCCATGAAATCCATGACTACGACCACAACGATCAACAGGGATGTACCACCGAAATAGAATGGAACATTTGCCCAAACAACCAAAAACTGCGGCAACAAAGAAACTGCGGCAATATAGGCTGCACCGAAGATTGTCAAACGTGTCAGTACGCTATCGATATAGTTTGCGGTCTGCGCCCCTGGACGAATACCCGGAACGAAAGCACCAGACTTCTTAAGGTTATCTGCAACTTCTTTTGGGTTATACATTAACGCTGTATAAAAGAAGCAGAAGAAGACGACTGCAATGGCAAACAAAATAACATACAGAGGCTGACTCGGCCCAAGCGCTTGAGAAACATTAGCTAACCACTCCATGCCCTCGCTCTGTCCGAACCACTGCCCCATTGAAGCAGGAAACAACAATATACTCGAAGCAAATATAGGCGGGATTACGCCAGCCATATTAACTTTAAGCGGCAAATGGCTTGACTGCTGAGAGTAACCACCACGTGCCTGTTGTCTTTTTGCATAATTAACAGTGATGCGTCTTTGACCTCGTTCGATAAACACGACGAAGGCAACGATAGCAACTGCGAATACACCAATACCTAACAATGCAAGGATATTTAATTCTCCCTGCCTTGCAGCTTCAAACGACTGACCGAACGCACCTGGTAAACCCGCGACAATCCCTGCAAATATCAACAAGGAAATACCGTTACCAATACCACGCTCTGTAATCTGCTCTCCCAACCACATAAGGAAGACAGCACCACAAACAAATGTAGAGATCGCAAGGAAGTAGAAACTAAAGCTATCAGTGAAGGTCACACCTTGAGAGGCAAGACCTACCGACATACCTGAAGCCTGTATCAACGCTAAAGCAACTGTGCCATAACGCGTATACTGACTAATCTTTCTACGACCCGCTTCGCCTTCTTTCTTAAGCTGTTCAAGAGTAGGGCTTACAGCAGTTAACAACTGCATAATGATCGATGCAGAAATATAGGGCATGATTCCCAAGGCGAAGATACTCATTCGCTCCAATGCACCACCAGAGAACATGTTAAACAAGCTCAAAATAGTACCTTGGTTTTGCTCGAATAGCGCGGCTAGTCTCTCTGGGTTGATGCCTGGCACTGGAATGTGCGCACCAACTCGATAAACCAGGATTGCAGCGAACACAAACCATAATCTTGATTTGAGTTCTGCAAAACCTTTACCTACGCCCGAAGGCAATGCGTTTGACTTCGCCATGGGTATTAATCCTCTACCTTTCCGCCAGCAGCAGTAATTGCTTCACGAGCACCTTTAGTTACTTTCAAACCTTGAATAGTAACTGCTTTAGATAACTCGCCCGACAAAATAACTTTAGCCTGCTTAGCATCACGACGAACCAAGTTTGCGTTTTTCAACGCATCCAAGTCGATAACATCAGCTTCGACAGCTGCTAATTCGTTCAAACGAATTTCAGCAGAGTACTTAGCTTGACGTGAACTGAAACCGAACTTTGGAAGTCGGCGTGCTAGAGGTTGCTGACCACCCTCGAAACCTGGCGCTACAGAACCGCCAGAACGAGACTTCAAACCCTTGTGGCCACGACCACAAGTTTTACCAAAACCACTACCAATACCGCGACCTACACGTCGAGCTGTAGGCTTTGATCCAGGAGCTGGACTTATTGAATTAAGACGCATTTTATTCTCCTTCAATCCTAACCATGTAGTTAACTTTGTTAGCCATACCGCGAACTGAAGGTGTATCTTCCAGCTCTACAGTCTGACCAATCTTACGTAGACCAAGACCGGTAACACACGCTCTATGAGCAGGTAAGCGACCAATCGGGCTACGGTACAATGTAACCTGTATTGTTTTCTTAGCCATGACCTTATCCTGTAATTTCGTCTACAGACTTGCCGCGCTTAGCAGCAACGTCTTCTGGTGACTTCATTGCACTCAAACCTTTAACTGTTGCGCGAACAACGTTAACTGGGTTTGTAGAGCCGTAGCACTTAGCAAGTACGTTTTGAATCCCTGCGACTTCTAGCACTGCGCGCATTGCGCCGCCAGCGATGATACCAGTACCATCTGAAGCAGGCTGCATATAGACCTTAGAGCCACTATGCTTTGCAGTTACAGGATATTGCAAGGTTGTACCGCTAAGAGGTACGTCAACCATATTCTTGCGAGCTGCATCCATTGCTTTTTGAATAGCGATTGGAACTTCACGCGCTTTACCACGACCGAAACCTACACGACCTGCACCATCACCAACAACAGTTAGTGCTGTGAAACCGAAGATTCGACCACCTTTAACAACTTTTGCTACACGGTTAACTTGTACAAGTTTTTCCTGTAGCTCTGGACCGTTTTTGTCTTCTACGCTCATCGTAATGCCCCTTAGAACTCTAATCCGGCTTCACGCGCAGCGTCAGCCAATGCCTTTACACGACCGTGATATTTAAAACCAGCACGATCAAATGCTACTCTTGAAACACCAGCTGTCTTTGCTCGCTCAGCGATCAAAGCACCAACTTTAGTAGCCGCGTCAATGTTACCTGTACCTTCGCCGCGAAGATCTTTATCCAGAGTAGAAGCAGAGGCTAAAACCTTGTTTCCTTCACCTGAAATAATCTGTGCGTAGATATGCTTAGGTGTACGATGAACTGTAAGTCGGGTCTCACCCAAAGCTTTTAACTTAAAGCGAGTTTTTTTCGCTCTACGTAGTCTTGATTCTTTCTTAATGCTCATAGCTTCACCTATTTCTTCTTAGCTTCTTTGCGTCTGACATGTTCGTCAGCAAAGCGTACACCCTTACCTTTGTAAGGCTCTGGCGGACGGAAAGCACGAATTTCAGCAGCAACCTGACCTAGCAACTGTTTGTCAGCGCCTGACAAAACAATCTCGGTCTGTGATGGAGCTTCAGCTTTAATACCTTCAGGAAGCTCGTATTCGACTGGGTGAGAAAAACCCAATGACAGATTTAGTTTCTTGCCCTGCATCTGTACACGATAACCAACACCGATTAGCTGTAGCTTTTTCTGGAAGCCAGTACTTACACCAGTAACCATGTTGTTTACCAACGCGCGAGTCGTACCAGACATCGCTCGTGAGAACTTGCTGCCATTTTTAGCAGCAAATTTAATTTCTGAACCTTCCTGCGTTACAGTAACAACAGAATTAAGATCCAAAGATAAAGTGCCTTTACCGCCCTTTACTTCAATTTCTTGCTCAGTTAGCTTAACTTCTACACCGGAAGGAAGCTGAACTGGACTATTAGCAACCCTAGACATGCCCTTCTCCTAGAAAACTGTGCAGATTACTTCGCCACCAATGCCGGCATTACGCGCAGCTCGGTCGGTCATCACACCTTGCGAAGTTGAAATAATGGCAACACCCAAACCACCGCGAATGCTTGGCAGCTCGTCTTTACCTTTAAACTGGCGTAGACCTGGACGGCTAGCTCTCTTAATTTCTTCGATGACTGGCTTGCCTTCGAAATACTTAAGATCAACAGTTACCTGTGCTTTTACCTGACCATCAGTGTTAAAGCCTTCGATGAAACCTTCTGACTTTAATACTTCTAGTACTGACACCTTCATTTTAGAAGAAGGCATTGTGACAGATTGCTTCTCAGCCATCTGTGCATTACGAATACGTGTGAACATATCCGCAAGCGTATCTTGCATACTCATCGTATGAACTCCTAGTCTTTTTAGTTGTGCAGTATCAAAAACAAGCCGGAAGGAAACCCCACCAGCTTGTTATGGTACTTACCAACGTTTCTTTACTGGTATTACCAGCTTGCTTTTTTCAGGCCGGGCACATTACCACTCATTCCCTGTTCACGCAATTTAATTCGTGAAAGTTTGAACTTGCGGTATACGCCATGTGGTCGACCTGTCACTTGACAGCGATTTCTAAGTCTGCTTGGACTAGCGTTACGCGGTAGCTTTTGCAATTGTTTCTGAGCTTCCCAACGATCTTCATCAGAAGTATTTTGGTTAGAGATAATTGCTTTTAGCTCCGCACGCTTCTCAGCATACTTGGCTACTGTTTTTTCGCGCTTTAGTTCGCGCTGCTTCATTGAGATCTTAGCCATTGCTTCTTACCCTTATTTTTTGAACGGGAAGTTGAAAGCGCGAAGCAAAGCTCGACCCTCATCATCCGTTGCAGCAGATGTAGTAATAGTAATG
>NZ_LWGG01000047.1:0-1107 GCF_001635365.1 Oleiphilus sp. HI0128
AGTGCCACGCCCCAGCCCTGATAAGCGCATTCTCCTAATCGATGACGACCAAAGTGTCCTGGATTCATGCCAAATACTGTTAGCCAATTGGGGCTACTCCGTCGCCGCAGTTAAGAACCCTTACGATGCGTTAAGCTGCAGCGAGTCAGAAATTTTCGACCTTATTATCTGCGACTATCGCTTTCCTGCTTATCCACAAAATGGCATTGAACTGATACTAGAGATGAGAAAAAGAGCAGCGACCGCCACGCCCGCAATTTTAATCACAGCCGACACTCAGCAAGAAGTCAGCGAAGAAGTCAGTCAGAGTTTTGTTGAACAGGATCTAAATATTACCGGAATCGCCTTTAAACCATTAGCTCCCGCCAAATTAAAGCTAATGATTCAGCACTACTTACAGGCAAAGAATTAGCCTATTTGAGGCTAATTTTTAAGCCGCTACAATGAATGGCCGCTAAGCAATTATTCTAACAAGCCCAAATCAACTGCTACCCGAGCACATTCAGTGCGGTTATGTACGTTTAGCTCGCTAAATAAGGTCTTCATATGGCTCTTGATCGTATGCTCGGTCAAATGCAGGCGCTGGCAGATTTTCTTGTTTGGTAAGCCTTCACACACTAACTGTAAAACTTCCTTTTGCCGAGGTGTTAACTCTGGTAATTCAGCAACTTGTTGTGACTGATAAAAGTCTGGCAGGCAATTCTCGCCTTCCATGACTTTTTTTATCTGATTAAGGATCACTTCACTGCTGCTGGCTTTACTAATAAAACCACTAGCCCCAGCCTTAAGGGCTCGCTGAACATCCCTGAGTTCCTCGGAAGCTGACAAAATAATTGCCGGGATGAATATTTTCTGCTCAGACAGGTATCGAAGAATAGACAGCCCCCCCTCATCAGGTAAGCATAAGTCGAGCAATATCAGGTCATAACCCTGATTTTGTCCAAGGTGATTTTGAGCCTCTATCACGCCATGAGCACATTCGATCACAACCTCTTCGCTCAAACGCTTAAGCACAAATGAAAGCCCTTCCAGGTAGACTGGATGGTCCTCTATCACTAATAATTTCAGTTCACCACTCATCGGCGAAAAGCAAGAAGCTTGCATAAC
>NZ_LWGG01000048.1:0-679 GCF_001635365.1 Oleiphilus sp. HI0128
AATGTTAGGGCTTGGCATCACACGCCCTACGCTCGTTTTTGGCGGGTACTTAACTGGCCTTTCATTCGTTTGTTTAGCCGCTGGGGATATGAAATATGGCTAGCGTATCGCCAGTATAGAAGTAAAAAGCAACCCTAGAACCAGAGTCCTGAATGTAGAGTAGGTAAAAAAGAATGTTTAAATGGTTTAGCAAAAATCCTTCTAAAAAACTCGTGAAAGCTTATGAAGCGAAGCTCACCGAGGCGATGCATGCACAGCGCAATGGCGACATAAGAGCCTATTCTATGCTCAGCAAAGAAGCCGATGATATTTATCAGAAAATACAAAGTGTTATGGCTAAAGAAAGTGCTTAGGGCAGGTCATCACGATGTCTAATCAATTTTTCTATACCGAAAGGCTCGGATCGATGAAGTTTATCTTGCTAGCTTGTTCTGTATTTGTGAGTTCCTTACTCACAGGGTGTAGCTTGGTTAAATACACGATTGAGCATGCTCCCTATTCGCTTATTCAGTCAGATGGAAATTTTGAGATCCGACATTACGACCAGATGTTATTGGTTTCCACAACGATGAATAGTGAAAAGGGGAGATCGTCAAACGATAGTGCTTTCAAACGACTTTTTGCTTATATCTCCGGCGAAAATAGTAAGGGGCAAGATATCAGCATGACCGCGCCTGTG
>NZ_LWGG01000049.1:0-780 GCF_001635365.1 Oleiphilus sp. HI0128
GCTAACCGTCGTGTTGTAGCGGTAGTTGAATCAAGTATTAAGAAGGCTGCGACTAAATAAGCGCTTAATCAATATCGGCCTCATGGTTTGAAGGCCGATCTCTATCTTAAACCGCTCTGCACCGAAAAGTGCAGGGCGGTTTTTTGTGAGTGAGGGATAGTTTTAATTCTTCAGAAGGCGTTTTGAGTTAATATTTTTAGATCGAAGCGCTAACTGCCTAGCAAATGCGACAAAAGCGCATGGAATTGTATGAGATTCCTTGGTAAGTTTGCGCCTTAAAAGTAACGGGAATTGCATTAACAGTTAATCAGCGTCACCGAAGTTTGTACGAACGTATCAAGTTCTTTCCAATTATAATCTACGTGAGTTGTGGTGCGCGATTTAAGGATAGCCGAAACATGAACTTTAAAATCATACTTGCCTTATTGGCTTGCTTTTTAGCTCACCCCGTGAGTGCAGAATTTATTCGAGATGGTGAATTATATCTTGGTGCAGCAGGGTATTTGTTCGACTCAGATCGCAATCTTGAGGAAGGGCTTAGCTTTGAAGCTGGGTTTGAGCGACCATTAAGTAGTGACTTATCCTGGGACCTGTGGTTTTCCATGTATAACGCTGATGGCAAAAGGGGAGGTCCTGATAGCCGGACTAAACGTTTGTCTCCAGGCGTGCTCTATCACCTGAATGAGGGTAACACCCGAGCTTTCTTATCGGCGGGCATGGGCCATCAGAAGTTTGACTTGAAAAGTAGCAGCAAAGTAAAAGAAACTGCAATTCACTTGG
>NZ_LWGG01000050.1:0-1107 GCF_001635365.1 Oleiphilus sp. HI0128
ATAACTACTTGCGTGGATTTTACGCCGATTCAAAGCGCCCTTATGGTGTGAATAACGTAATTTTCAAAGATGTGGGTATGCCGCACGTACTAGCTGGTTTGCAGGGTGTTTGTGCTGTCGCGCCAGAGTTAGGTGTTGAGCCTGTTGTTGATCCATTAAGCGGAAATATTGTTAAGAGTAGTGGTTGTTCTGAATATGCGACAGAAGGAAGCTTGAGTCCTGCTGAATATGACGAAGCGATCTATGATCTGGTTAACTTTTTAGAATATGTTGGTGAGCCTTCTAGGCTTCAAAGTGAGGCACTTGGCCGAAATGTTCTTATATTCCTAGCGTTTTTGTTTGTTTTTGCATACTTCTTGAACAAAGAGTATTGGAGAGATATTCACTAGTTAGCTAGAAAGAAGAATAAAAGCCGTCCATGTGTAGGCATGGAGGGCTTTTTTTGTTTCTATCCAAGAGAATTTTCACGACTGGCTTGTAAATCGTGTATAATTCTGCCCAAATTTAAAACTGTGCTATCAGTGCAGTAAATCTGATTTAAAGGTTGAGGTAAGTATATGGGTGTTGTGACCAAACGTTCGTCCATGACGTTTTTTTCTGATGGTGAGAGCCATTACAGTCACCGGGTAAGAATAGTCTTAGCGGAAAAAGGTGTCGCAGTTGACGTTGTTAACGTTGACCCAGATAACAAGCCTGCTGAGCTTTCTGATCATAATCCATACAATGACTTGCCTACTTTGGTTGACCGCGACTTAGTACTTTATGAGTCGGATATTATGATGGAGTACTTGGATGAGCGCTTTCCGCACCCTCCTTTGTTGCCAGTATATCCGGTTGCTCGAGCGCAAAGCCGCTTGATGATGTACCGAATCCGTAAAGATTGGAGTCGTCTGGCTGATGCAATTCTTGCTGATCCGCATGCTGCGAAGGCGAATGAGTATCGTAAGGAATTGAAAGAAAGCCTGATTGCTACAGCGCCGATTTTTTCAGAAATGCCTTACTTCATGAGTGAAGAGTTTACCATTGTCGATTGCTGTGTTTCTGCCTTGTTGTGGCGTTTACCGGTAATGGGAATTGAGTTAGATGATGTCCAGGCAAAACCGATTT
>NZ_LWGG01000051.1:0-699 GCF_001635365.1 Oleiphilus sp. HI0128
AAGAGGCTCAACTGGACTCGCTACAGTATAAAACGCGGTGACTCCTTAATTCGCATAGCAAAGAAATTCAACACAACTCCAGCCTTGATTAAGCAAGTCAATCAGCTGCGCTCTAACACGATCAGAGAGAAACAAAAATTACTTATCCCTGTTGCATCTGAAGGTAAAGCTTATTACAACTTAAGCCAGCATAATCGACTCAAGCGCAAGCAAGACAAAATATCCGGAAGCCAAGGCAGCAAGAAACTACGTTATAAAGTACGCTCTGGAGATACCATGTGGGATATTTCCAGAGCTCACAAAGTAGGCGTTCGCTCTCTAGCCAAGTGGAACGGCATGGCACCCACTGACCCGATTAAGCCAGGTCAGGAATTAATTATCTGGTCACTTAAGGATGTAGGTAAAGCAAGCATGCCGCTACCGTCTTTTAGAGATAAAAGGCAAATGATCAGAAAGATTGGCTATCGAGTAAGAAAAGGTGACTCGCTCGCTCGCATCGCAAGTAAGTTCAGCGTAACGATTAATGACCTAGTAAGCTGGAACAAGCTAAACAAGAAAAAATATCTACAGCCAGGACAGAAGCTAACCATCTACGTAGACATAACAGCTACTTAGGCCCCGTTACCGAGGCTAGAATTTATTTTAACCTAGGAAGCCACCTCTAAAATCATTCAGACAATAAGTACTCACTAAATTCGA
>NZ_LWGG01000052.1:0-1988 GCF_001635365.1 Oleiphilus sp. HI0128
CTGTGCAGCGAAGCGCCCGGTGTCCTCGGTGGTTCATCGGTTTATCCCTTAAAGATTAAGACATAAAAGCTGATTCACCACCGAGAACACAGAGCGGCCTGCGGCCTGCACCGAGAAAAGATAATAGCTTTCTTTAGATGTGTCTCAATCTCTTCCTCTGTGTAGCGAAGCGCTCGGTGTCCTCGGTGGTTCAAATGTTTATTTCTTAGGGTTCCAAGGAATGACAAACATCAAATAATGTAAACAAATGTTAAAATAGACCACTCCACCAACTAGTAAGCCCCTCCTTTAAATGCTAAATTAGCGCCCATTAAGATGATCGTCATACATGGTCATCACAGTGAAGTACTCTCTAATAATGATGGAATCAGGAATGATCGATACACTCTCTCGCCTAAGGCTCACTGGGCGTGCATTTCTTTTTGTAGTAGCAGCTTTATTCTCGCTTCAATCTTTTGCCCTACAGCCTACACCGGCGCAGCTCGAACAGTTTAAGCGTCTCCCTGCAGCGGAACAGGCTCGTTTAGCACAGCAGTTTGGTGTGGATATTCCCAATGTAAATGCTGCGCAAACGCCTGTGGTTGCACAAACTAACAGCGTCATGCCGGTGGCTCAGCAGCAAGTAGCTGAGTCTGTGGGCGGTGAGATTAACACCAATACTGAAATGGAAGAAGGCAAGCTGCCTGCTTTCGGATACGATCTATTCGCAGGTCAGCCAACGACCTTTGCACCCATTACTGATATTCCTGTTTCATCTGATTACGTACTAGGCCCAGGTGATTCACTAAAAGTGAACCTCTATGGTAAAGAAAGCCAATTCTTCGAGTTGGTTGTTGATCAGGAAGGGCAAGTTTATATCCCTGACTTAGGCCCAATGAGCTTAGCTGGCCTAGACTTCTCTGAAGCCAAAGAAAAAATCAAAAAGACTATTGATCAAAAAATGATTGGTGTTAAAGCCAGTGTTTCGATGGGAAGCTTGCGTTCGATTCGGGTCTTTGTATTGGGTGAAGCTCGTGTGCCGGGTTCCTATGTGATTAGCTCCCTCTCAACCATGACTAATGCACTAGTACTGAGTGGTGGTGTTTCAGAGTTGGGTTCACTGCGTAATATTCAGTTAAAACGCAAAGGTAAGCTTGTTCAATCTCTCGATGTATATGACCTACTGCTAAAAGGTGACACCTCGGGTGATGCTCAGCTTAAATCGGGCGATGTGGTATTTATTCCCGCTGTTGGCCCTCAAGTAGCAATAAAGGGGCAAATTAAACGCCCAGCATATTATGAGCTTAAAGGAAACGGCTCCGTTTCTGATCTTCTCTCTTATTCCGGTGGCATGTTGGCTTCTGCTTACCCTCAAGGCGCGACGCTTGAACGGGTTAATGAGCAAAATGAACGTGAGTTCCTGAATTTAGACTTATCATTAAATGCTGATATAAACCGCACTTTAAAAAATGGTGACCAGATTACCTTACCTAAAATTCTGCCGAAGGTAGAAAATGTCATTAAAGTAGTTGGCCATGCAGAGCGTGCCGAAACGCGCCGTTGGACACCGGGTTTGCGAGTGAGTGATATCATTCAAAGTGTTGAATACTTAAAGCCGGAGCCAGACTTAAATTATGCTTTAATCAAACGCTATTCAAAACCAGAGCGAACCTTAAGTGTTCACGCTTTCAGTATCGCAGATGCATTGAAATCTAAGCAAAGCGAAGCAGACCCAGTACTACAAGACCTAGATGAACTCGTGTTCTTTGGCCTATATGGTGATCGCTCTGAAGAAGTTGTTAAGTTAGTGGAAGAACTGCGTCAGCAAGCAAGTATTTCTACTCCTTCAAAAGAAGTATCGATCGGTGGCAACGTTCGTTACCCAGGTGTTTATCCCTTAGTTGAAAATATGACTGTCGAGAACTTGCTTTCTGCCGCTGGTGGCCTGACAGAAAAAGCTTACCTATCAAGCGCTGAATTGAACAGAACAACCATTAACGAACAGCAAG
>NZ_LWGG01000053.1:0-1862 GCF_001635365.1 Oleiphilus sp. HI0128
ACAGAAGATGATGATTCATCGGTACGCCAGCTAATCATCGCGTTAGTGTTTGATACATCTTCAA
This sequence comes from Oleiphilus sp. HI0128, assembly GCF_001635365.1. Taxonomy (NCBI): domain Bacteria; kingdom Pseudomonadati; phylum Pseudomonadota; class Gammaproteobacteria; order Oceanospirillales; family Oleiphilaceae; genus Oleiphilus; species Oleiphilus sp. HI0128. The sequence goes on from NZ_LWGG01000053.1 coordinate 65, forward strand.
CTAAAGCACGCCCAATAATTAATGGCGGTTCAGTATCGGAAGTAGAAGCTGTCTGGAACTGGATCTCCCGAGTTTGTGTTGCTCTATTGCCAGCGGCATCATTTGAGGCAACGGTTAAATTATATAGCGTATTAGCACTTAGCCCTGTAATCTGAACTGAATGATCGCTTACAAGCTCAGTGTTATTCTGAACCCGGTAACTAATACCATCGTTAAATGAAACTGCACTGCTAGCCGCTTCGTTTGTCGTCCATTTCACTACAGCTACTGTATCTGAAATATCAGTAACCGTTGGCCCGGCGACGATTAGAGGAGGGTTCAAGTCTGCCGCTGCTAGCGTTTTAACTCTACTAATATGGCTCTGAGTTGGGCCATTACCGCTAATATCAGTAACTTCTACTGACACCGCATAGGTCTGATTCGAGTTTAGATCACCTACAGTCAAGTTATGGCAGCGAGAGAAGTCATTAAGTAAATACTCAGCTCCGTCAACGATAAACTTTCCTTGCACTGGCTCATTAGCACAAAAAGCCACCGTAAACTGGGTTTCTCCGATAGACGTCGCTGCTAAAGGTTGGACAAACTGTGGCGCTAATGAGTCAGCACTAATACTTTGAGTGGTAAAGCTTAGAACTTGCGTTTCAGAACTATTGTTTTGTGCGTCTCGTGTCGAAATATTTACGTCATAATCGGTGTTTGAATCCAGGTTATTAATAACAACGCTATGTTCTGTTAGAAAACGGTTATTTTTAAAAACCGCTCCACCAACCACTTGAACTGTACTTCTAGCCGGTTCATCGGTCTGCCATTCTATTACCACAGATTGGTTGCTAATATTTTTAACATAAGGCCCGGCAATAGTTTTCGGTATTATGCTATCAAGTAGAACTAGCTCCTGGTCGAGACTAAGCGCGTTGTTAAGGGCAAGATCAGATCTTACAAAGGTCGCAAAGCCACTTTCGATTGTTGGAGTATAGGTAAGGTCATACAAGCAGTCAGTGCTGTCTGGGTAAAAACCGGATTCAATACAGGTATCACTAGGGAACAGCAACATAACATAGTTGCCTTCAGCATCTGTACTAGCACTACCACTGGCATGATCCAAACTACGTGTCGATAACTGAAGTAGGGGGCCTTGCTCAGGACCGTGCCAGACCGTGCTGGTTTCGATTGATACATTGGGGATAGGGGCTTTATTAGTATCAAGTACCTTGCCAGACAGGACAAGAAAATCGAACTGTAAATCACGTATTGTATCTACATAAACTTCAAAATCTTCGGATGAGATAGCTACACTATTTGGCGCACCAGAAAGCGAAACATCCGATGCTATAAAAGAGGCTCGAAGCACATAACTACTAGGCGAAACATCCCATTCATAGGCGCCATCTGAACTAACTTTTTGGGTGTCTCCAATTTGAAGAAAAGTATCATCTTGCAATACTTCAAAGAGAGTTACGCTCGCACCATCAATTAAGTTTCCCTGATGATCTTTCACTACGCCACTAAGGCTTGCTGCATGCACCACAAGTGAAAAAAATGCTAGGAAAAAGCTTAGGACAAGCGTGAATCCTCTGCCTTTCATAAAACCCAATAGTTTTTTACACATGCAGCATCTCCAGACAGAAGAGAAGTTCTTAACAAAAAGAAAATTTGATAAAACAAAACAAGGTGGAGCAGCTAAATAGTATAGCTCGTTTTATCAACTTCACTATTTCAGTGAAACCAACATACCTCGACTGATTGCCGTAGAGGCATTATTCCCAGCATTCATCGTCGCAGATGCCCACCAATAACT
>NZ_LWGG01000054.1:0-1502 GCF_001635365.1 Oleiphilus sp. HI0128
CGCATATCAAACTTAGATCTTCTGGAAAGTCTGATGCATCTAAATATCGATACAATGGCGAATCCAAGTAAGCTAAAAGAGTCGCTTGAAGCACTTTAAGAGATAAATCTTCGGACATGTCGACTTCGATATCGATGGTTTTGTTATCGATATTAGTTTCGGCATCACTTTGATATATGTCAGGATCCCCAACACTTTTGAAAAAGGCTATATTTTCTAAATTATCGCAAGCCACGATCATTGTAGCGCAGATACAAATTGAAATTGCCTTAGCAAAATAGAGAGAGAGATGCCTCATTACAGTTCCTTGGGAGACCTTAAGGGTTATCTATCGATTGTATTAAAAGAGTCGCACAGGTTAAATAAGAGCCTGCTGCAAATGTGACACGTGTGGGAATTACATGGCATTTTGTGCTAGAAAAAGAAAGGGTGCCACGTTGCACCCTTAATTCTATGCATTAGATAACGATCTTAAGCGTGATACTGAGCACTCAGTTCATGAACCGCATCAACAAAGTAGCCTGCATGTGCTGGATCAACAAATTGATGAATACCATGCCCCAGATTGAATACATGGCCTTCACCTGGACCATAAGATGCCAAAATTCTAGCCACCTCATCCCTAATACCTTTTTCTGAAGCATATAGCACCGACGGATCCATATTCCCCTGCAAAGCAACTTTATCACCTACCAAGGCACGCGCTTTACCGATATCCATCGTCCAGTCAAGACCAAGTGCATCAGCGCCGGTATCAGCCATAGAAGGCAACCATAAACCGCCTCCTTTGGTAAATAGAATCACGGGGACTTTTCGACCATCGTATTCCCGAATTAAGCCAGCTACAATTTTCTTCATATAAGCCAAAGAGAACTGTTGATATGCATGATCACTCAGGTTTCCACCCCAGGTATCGAAGATCTGAACCGCTTGCGCACCCGCTTTTATTTGAGCATTCAGATAATCAATCACAGACAAGGCAATTTTATCCAATAACTGATGCATAATTTCTGGCTGAGAATACATCATCGCTTTGATATGGCGAAAATCTTTAGAGCTTCCACCCTCAACCATATAAGTGGCTAAAGTCCAAGGACTCCCAGAGAAACCAATCAACGGAACACGTCCATTCAACTCTTTACGTATGGTGCTCACTGCATCCGTTACGTAAGTCAAGTCTTTAGAGGTATCAACTATAGGTAGTTTCTCGACATCCTCTGCTGTTCGAACAATCTTCTTGAAACGAGGCCCCTCACCCGTTTCGAAATAAAGACCCAAACCCATTGCGTCCGGAATCGTCAAGATATCAGAAAACAGAATTGCAGCGTCGAGCTTGTAGCGCTCAAGAGGCTGAATTGTGACCTCGCATGCTAGTTCTTTATTCTTACACAGACTCATAAAGTCACCGGCTTGCGCTCTGGTCGCTTTATACTCTGGCAGATAACGCCCAGCTTGACGCATCATCCATACAGGCGTCACATCAACCGGCTTACGCTCTAGCG
>NZ_LWGG01000055.1:0-1224 GCF_001635365.1 Oleiphilus sp. HI0128
TGATCTCCCATTCTTCTGCATCCAGCTTTCCGGGCTTAAGTAGTATTCGATCGGGGATCCCTACCTTTCCAACATCATGCAATGGTGCTGTTCGGAACATTGCATCGATAGCTTCGTCATCTAACTCATCTTTATATTCGGGTAAGTCGCGCACCAGTTCTGCAAGTTGTTTAACGTAATGTTGGGTACGAACGATATGTAATCCGGTTTCCTGGTCACGGGTTTCGGCGAGCGTGGTGAGTGCGTTGATAACGACTTCCTGGGTATATCTAATTTCTTCAGTACGCTCTTGAACGCGTTGTTCAAGTAGCTGATTTTGCTCGGCAAGGGATTTCTTGGCAGCCCGCAAGGTAAGCTGGGTACGAATTCGAGCCAAGACAATGGGGGCTGAAATGGGCTTGGTAATATAGTCGACGGCACCATGGGCCAAGCCCGCGGCTTCGTCACAAACTTGGTTCATTGCGGTAACGAAGATTACGCGAATGTCGGACCACTCATCATGTTCTTTGATGCGGTCAAGCACCTCCATGCCCGACATACCAGGCATATTGACATCGAGCAAGATCAGTTCGATAGACTCATGCTGCTGCTCGAGCTGTTGTAATGCCTGAGTGCCATTAGTGGCGGCAATAAGATCGAACTCGGATTTGAGTGCTTCAGAAAGTAGACGTAAATTGATAGGTTCATCATCAACTATCATAATGAGCGGCTTGCTCATAGATATATCCTTTTAAGTAATTGTCCTAGAGTGCCTTGGTGCTAAAAACTATGCTATATAAGTATGCAGAGGATAGATCCGATGTCCAATAATTGCTGTTTCAATAAGTCGTGTAATTGATAAAGACACACGTTAAAATCGACAAATTCACTAAAATATAACAAAAGGCATAAATCATAAATGAGTGAACATGATTCTTCTTCCATCTTGTCATTAGTCGAAGCTCGTATTTTGGGGGCCTTGATGGAGAAACAGCTAACCACACCCGATGTCTATCCTTTAACGCTCAATAGCCTGGTGACAGCCTGCAATCAGAAAACTAGCCGTGAACCGGTGATGGATCTTTCTGAAGGTGATGTTCAACAGAGCCTTTATGACTTACAGAAGCGGGCCTTGGTAAAATTTGAGTACGGTTCAAGAGCGGATAAATATGACCAGCGTCTGACGCGTGAATATCATATGAATGACGCAGAGCACGCTATCTTTTGCATGCTCTTGCTGCGAGG
>NZ_LWGG01000056.1:0-780 GCF_001635365.1 Oleiphilus sp. HI0128
ACCAAATATGGATCTGCACTTAAAGCTGCCGTAGCATTTGGAGGTTTAGGTAGCTCATAACCCTCCTGATCAGAACTGGCCGCTTTACGATCAACGTTCGGAATAGGATAACGAGAACCAATTTTTAGATCTGAATACCCCTCCGGCACAGTAATCCTTTGGCTTGTCTCAGCAGCATTGTACTCCCCAGATCTGTCTTTGATCAGCCCACATGCCGTTAATGCGAAAGCAGAAAAAACCAGTAAGGCCCGACGGGCAATAATTTTAATAGTTATATCACTCATCAAATCAGTTTTTTCGCTGTTAACGCAGACTCTACTTGCGAATGATATTGTTTGCTTAGCTCAGTCAATGGCAAGCGAATACCTGAGCCAATCAGACCCATTCTATTTAACGCGAACTTAACAGGTATGGGGTTAGCTTCAACGAACATTGCTTCGTGAACTGACGCCAACTGATCATTCAAAGTTTGAGCTTGCTCAGCCTTACCATCAAGCGCTAGGCGACAAAGCTGACTCATCTCAGCAGGAAGTACATTAGCTGTAACTGAAATATTGCCTTTGGCACCCGCCAAGATCAACTTATAAGCAGTTTCATCATCACCCGAATAGACCGGCATTTTGCCATTTAAGGACTTGATGAGTTCACTGCCACGAGCAATATCACCTGTGGCGTCTTTAATGCCGACAATATTAGGTACATCAGCTAAACGAAGAACCGTCTCGTTCTGCATATCAACAACTGTTCGACCCGGTACGTTGTAAAGAATCTGATCAATTT